>NZ_JBHSQJ010000131.1:0-45224 GCF_042658505.1 Streptacidiphilus monticola
CCTCGGCCAAGATGCGCGACCACGTCGCGGACGGCGACGGCCCCTTCGCCCGCCGCCCCGTCGCGCTCGCCGCCGGGCGGATGGCGGACCGCTGGGGCGCGCAGAGCCGCGCGGGCGGCGAGAGGCTGGGCTTCGACACCGGACTGCTCTTCGAACTGCTGGACCGGCAGGGCGAGTTGGAGCGCGCCGCGACCGCCGGCTCCTCCGTGCTGCTGGTCACCGCCCCGACCGAGGAGGCGACGGCCCTCGCTCTCGCCCACACCGCGGTCCTGGCGGGACGCCCCGGCAACCAGGCGCCGCTCGCCGAGGTGGGCCGCCTCTTCGGGCGGCTCGCCCACCTCCTCGACGCCGTGGAGGACCTGGCGGAGGACCGCGCCACGGGCGCGTGGAACCCGCTGGTCGCCACCGGCACCTCCCTGGCGGAGGCGGAGCGGCTCTGCCGCGACGCGGTCCACGGCATCCGACTCGCCCTGGCCGACGCGGAGTTCGGCGACCGGGCCCTGGTCCACCGCCTGCTCGCGCACGAGACCGACGCGGCGGTCCGCCGCGTCTTCGCGCACGCCACCGCGCCGGGCGGAGGCGTCCCGGGTGCAGGCGTCCCGACCTTCCCGGAGCCCTTCAAGCGCCCGCACCCGCTCAAGGGCTGCGCCCTGTGGACCGTCCTCTGCTGCACCTGCCAGGCCTGCTGCCGCGAGGACTACCAGGACCCGTGCACCGGCCGCCGCCGCCAGGGCCCCTGCAGCGACCTGGACTGCTGCGACGCCTGCGACTGCGACTGCTGCGAGGCCTGCGAGTGCTGCGACGGTTGTGACGGCTGCGATTGCTGCGACTGCGGCTGTGACTGCGGTTGCTAGTGCCGTGTCCCCCGGGTCAGGCCAGCCGCTCCAGCGCGGCCCGGTCCAGGCCGGAGGCCTTGGTGATCTCCTCCGGGTCCACCGCACCGCAGTCCAGCCCGCGCAGCAGGTAGCCGCTGAGCGCCTTCGCGGTGGCCGGCTCGTCCATCACGTCGCCCTCCTGGCGGGCGACATAGGCTGCCAGCCGGGCCGCGGCGGGCTCCAGGCCCTCGCGGTAGAAGGCGTAGACCGCCGCATACCGGGTGGGCAGGTGGCCGGGGTGCATGTCCCAGCCCTGGTAGTAGGCGCGCTCCAGCGAGCGCCGCACCAGCCGGTGGTGCAACTCCCAGGCGGCGTGCACCTGTTGGGCCGAGCCGACGGGCAGCACGTTGGTGGAGCCGTCCGACAGCCGCACGCCGGTGCCGGCCGCGGCCACCTGCATCACCGCCTTGGCGTGGTCCGCCGCCGGATGCTCCAGACTCTGGTACGCCGCGCTGACGCCGACCGAGGCGCTGTAGTCGAAGGTGCCGTAGTGCAGCGCCGTGGCCCGGCCCGCCGCGGCGTCGATCATGCGGGCGACCGTGGCCGTACCGTCCGGGCCCAGGATGGACTGCGGAGTCTCGATCTGGATCTCGAAGCCGAGCCGGCCCTCGGGCAGCCCGTGCACCCGCTCGAACTCGGCCAGCAACGCGGCCATGGCGGCGACCTGCTGAGGGTAGGTCACCTTGGGCAGCGTGAGCACGAGACCGTCGGGCAGGCCGCCCGAGTCCGCGAGCGTGCTCAGGAAGAGGTCGAGGGTGCGCACCCCGCGCGCCCGGACCGCCGCCTCCATGCACTTGATCCGGACGCCCACGAACGGCGGCGTGCCCCCGGCGGCGACCAGCCGGGCGGCGCGCACCGCGGCGGCGTCCTCCTCGGCATCGGACCGGCGGCCGTAGCCGTCCTCGAAGTCGATCCGCAGGTCCTCGACCGGCTCGCGTTCCAGCTTGGCCCGGACCCGGCGCTCGACCTCCGGATCGACGCCGGGCAGGAAGCCGTGCTCGTCCATCAGCGCGAGCGCCCGGCGGCCCCAGTCGCCCACCAGCGCGCCGATCCCGGCGGGACCGGCGGCCTCGTCGAAGGCGTCCGCCGGCACGTACACCGTGTGCACCGGCTGGCGGGTGGCGCGCTCACCCGGGTAGCGTCGGGCCAACTCCTGGTCGACACCGGCCAGTTGCTCGTCAAGCCCAGCCCGCATCCGCTCGGAGAAGGTCAACCGCTCCGCCATCACGCACCACCCGCCCCATCAGCCACCGGCACCGCTTCAACACTTTGTTGAAACGACGCTAGCGGTCGGCTTCCCGGGCGTCAACGGTCCCCCGGCGTCGCCACCCCGTTGCTGTAGCCGCCGAGGTAGAAGGTGCCGAAGCCGTTCTGCACCGGATCGCCGCTGTCGTTGATGCAGTGCAGGATGCCGCCGCCGCCCGGCCCGTTCAGGCAGACCGTCATCAGGTCGGTGAAGACGACCCCGGGGGTGTCCGGCACCTCGTACGCCCGGTCGGTGTAGATGTCGGCGTTGAGGTCGAAGAAGCAGTAGCTACCCAGGCCCCAGGCGTGGTGCTCGGTCACCGAGTCGGCGACCTTGTACGCGGCGTACCCCTTCGTGCTGCCGTGCCCCCAGGCGGACTGGGTCGGCACGTCGTAGGGGTGCTCGTTCTGGAAGAAGTAGGTCCGGCCGTGGTCGCCCCGCCAGAGCACCTCGTAGTTCTGGTAGTGCTCCACCGCCAGCCCGTACGCGGTCACCCGGTCGCCGTCCACCAGGAAGCCGACGCCCGCCGGGTTGACCGACCAGCCGACGGACCCGTCCGCGCCGTGGTCGGCACGCCAAAGCCAGAGGTTGTCGCAGACGACGTCGTTGCTGTCGATGCGCAGGCTCACCTCGGCGCCGCCGGGCACCGCGCCGCCGATGCGGACGTAGACGTCGAACAGGCAGGTGGGATCGGCCGCGTGGTTCTTCCGGCTGCGTCCGCGCCCCACGCGCAGCAGCTCACGCGAGCCCGCGGAGGCCGCCTCGAGCAGCACGCCGGCAACGGTCACCCCGTCCACGTCGGCCACCTCGACCAGCGAATTGCCGTCCGTGGCCTGGAGGGTGGCCAGGCCGAGCCCGAGGACCACCGTCCCGGGCCGGTCCACCCGAAGCGGCTGCGACAGGGGGTAGACGCCCGGCGTCAGCAGCAGGTGCTGCCCGCGCGCCAGGGCGCGGTTGATCGTCTCGGCGCTGTCCCCCGGCCGGGCGACATGGAAGCGCGACAGCGGGAGCGAGTGGCCGGCCGCCCGGCCCGACGTCCAGGTCGGCCCGGAGGAGTCGGCACGCAGGGAGGGCACGAAGACCCGGTAGCCGCCCTCGTCGTCCACGGTGAGGAAGGGCTTCTCCCGGACGACCGGCGTCCGGTCGACCACCGTCCAGGCCGGGTTGGGGAAGTGCTGCGTGGGCGCGCCCTCAGTGCCGACGAAGACCATGTTCCAGTTCGAGCCGGTCCAGCTGCCGAAGCGGTCGTTGCGCGACAGCCACTGCTGCTGCGACCCGGACTCGACCTGGCCGTCGACGACGCTGTCGGCCAGGAAGCCGCCGGAGGACCAGCGGTTGCCGGGCGGGCTCGGCCACAGCGTCATGTTGCCCTTGATGTGCGCCCGCCGCATCGGCCCCGCCTGGGCCACCGCCCAGCGTTCCCATCCGTCCGGCGGCACGATGCACAGGTTCTCCGCCGCACGCCAGAAGTTCTGGGTGCCGTTGCCGCCCAACCACTGGGCGTCGACGGTGACATGACCGTTGATCACGACGTCGTCGGGCGAGTCGCCGAGCCCGAGCACGTGGGTGTAGAAGCCGACGTTGATGTCGACGTTGTACGTCCCGGGACGGAAGGCGAGCGCGTAGCGCTCGGTGCCGAACTGGTTGGACTCCTGGATCCGGAAGACGGCGTCCACCTGGGCCTGGATCGCCGCGTCCCCCATGGACGGGTCGAAGACGAGGACCTGCGGACCGAGATCGGCGCCGCCGGACGCCGGGCGGCCGGCGGCGGAGGACGGCTCCGCGACGGCCGTTCCCGCGGACAGCGCCCCGGCGGCCCCGGCGAGCGGGACGGCAGCGGCCAGCGCGGCAGAACTCCGAAGAACGGCACGGCGGTTGGGTGCGACAGACATGACTCTCCCAGGGTGGCGGGTGAGAGGACGCGTGACGCGAGGAGTGCAGAGAGCGCTCTCGCGAAGGGAGTGAAACACCGTCAGGACGACTGCGTCAATGGGATGGAGGCAAGCGACGGATGGGGAGGTGACGTGCCTTCAACTCCTGGAAGAAGTCAGGGCGGCGGCGCCCACCTCGATCGACCACGCACCATCACCCACCACGAAGCTGCACCGCGCTCGCTCTGCGCGCCATCGCCGCCCGTGGCCCCGCTGCTCGCCCTCGCCGGGACGCGGAAGCCGGCCCAGCGGGCGGCCGGGCCGGACCGGCCACGTCCCGGAAGACCCGGCGGGCGAGCTGCCTGCCCCCGCTGGTTGTGCGGGCAGCCTGCCCGTCATTCGAGTCGGCGGTCGCACGTGGGACAGGTCCTCGCGTCTGACCGGCTTTCCCGCCCACAGCCCGGGCAGCGGAAGGTCGGTGGCGCCGAAGGCGGCACCGTCGGCGGCGGTGCGACCGGCCAGCGCCACCATCGGCGGACTCGGGTGGTCAGCAGCATGGGGCGATCATGACCGGTCGCGCCCCGGTCGCACCAGAGGGAGTCTGCTGGGGCCCCGGCCGTGTCCCGCGGCTCCGCCCTTACGGGTTCCGCGGGACCGGCTACCCGCGCAGGGCCGCTTCGACCTGAGCGAACTCCTGGGGGGTCAGCGGGCCGCTGGCGAGGACGCCCAGGTTCTCCTCGACCTGAGCCACCGTGCGGCAGCCGGGGATGGGGATGCCCGCGGGGCTGCGGGCGAGGAGCCAGGCAAGCGCTCCCTGGGCGAGGGTCCGACCGCCCGAGGTGAGGACGTCGCGGACGGCGTCCACCTGAGCGAGCCACCGGGAACTCCCGGTTCCCCCCGCGAAGTACGTCATCCACGCCGGGCCCTCGCCGATCGCGTGCCCGCGGACGTCCAGCTCCCCGACGCGCCGGCCGTCGGCGTACTTGCCGGACAGCAGCCCCATCGCGAGCGGCCCACGCGCGATGCTCGCGAGCCCCTGCGCCTCGCACACCGCCACCAGCTCCGCCGCGTCGTGCAGCACGGAGTGGTCGTGCTGGATCGCAGTGCACCCTGCGCCGGCCTTGGCGAACGCCTCCGCGCGCTCGGGGTCGTCGGTGCTCCAGCCGTACGACCTGATCTTGCCCGCCGCGACCAGTTCGTCGAGGGTGCCGATCAGGTCGAGGGCGACGGGCACCGGCGCGTCACCGACATGGAACTGGTAGAGGTCGATGTAGTCGGTGCCCAGGCGGCGCAGGCTGCCGTCGAGGCAGGAGCGCAGGTAGGCCGCGCTGTCGTCCGCGGGGCCGCCCTGACGGGTCGTCTCGTCGAAGGTCCAGCCCCACTTCGAAGCGATCACCACCTCCTGGCGGTGACCGGCCAGCGCACGGCCCAGCACCACCTCGCTGTGGCCGGCCCCGTAGTTGCTCGCGGTGTCGAAGAACGTCGCCCCGAGGTCGAACGCCCGCCGCAGTGCGGCGATGGACTCCTGGTCGTCGACCTGTCCCCACCCCCACTCCTCGGCGCCCGCGTGCAGCGGTCCGCCGATCGCCCAGCAGCCCACTCCGACCGCGCTCACCTCGATGCCGCTGCGGCCCAGGGTGCGGGTACCTGTCCGTGCTCCTGTTGCTGCTCCTGGTCCTGTCATGCGGATGACCCACCTTCCGGTGCCGTGTCGGATCCCGAACGACGGAGCTGTTCCTGGTACCAGGCGATCTTCTCCCGCAAGTGCTCCTGCTGCGCCCGGAGTTCGGCGATGTGCCGCTCCACGCGCTCCTCGTGCGCGGTGAGCAGCGCCAGCCGCTCGGCCAGGGTGCGGTCGCCCTCACGCGCGCTCGCGGCGTAGCGGCACATCTCGGCGATGGGCATTCCGGTGTCGCGCAGGCAGCGCAGCACGCCCAGCCATTCCAGGTCCGCCTCGCTGAAACGGCGGTGACCGCTCGCGCTGCGGCTGATGCCGTGGAGCAGGCCGACCCGCTCGTAGTAGCGCAGGGTGTCCAGGCTGAAGCCCGACCGCCGGACGACTTCGGCGGGAGGGAGCGTCTCCGTCATGCGGACGACTCTGGCACCCGGAGTGCACTCCAGGTCAAGGAAGTCGGGGATCGCGGACGACGGCGGAGCGTTGGCCGCCGACCGGCGGCGTCCCGGGCGCGCTCAGTCCTTCCGTCCTGCCCGGAGTTCCTTCCTCCGCGTGAACGCCAGGCCCGACCAGTCCACGTCCAGCATGGCCACCTTGATGTCCACCAGCCCCTGCGGGAGCAGGACTTCGCGCATCAGGTGCTCGTCGAGGTCGGAGACGTGGCCGGCCGCCTTGCGCGGCCAGGCGGTCCACAGCCAGGCGCCGTCGGCGAGTTCGCTCGCGAGGACGGGAGCCTCCAGGCGCAGGGTGGCCGCGTCGCGGAAGAAGGCGAGGACGACGTCCGCCTCCGCCACGGTGGAGATGGAGGCGACGTCCCCCGGGAGGCCGGGGATCCGCCAACCGTCCGGGGCGTGACGGAGGGTCAGCGTGCTGCCGGGCTTGATGCGGAGCTTCGCGGCGAGGCTGGGCTGGGACGACGGCTCGGGACTCATGCGGGTCAGTCTCCGCCCTGCAGGAAGTCGCGCACCAGCGCGGCGAAGCGTTCGGGTTCCTCCGCGAAGAGCCGGTGGCCGGCCTTCTCGAAGACCTCCAGCCGGCTGCCCGGCAGCAGATCGGCGACCAGGCGGGCCGGGGCGGTGCCGATCAGGCCGTCGAGGCCGCCGGCCACGACGAGGGGGCGGGCGCCGCTCGCGGCCAGGCGGGCGAGTCGGGCCGGGACCTGGTCGGGCTCGGGAGCGGCGGCGTAGAAGGCGTCCCGGTACCAGTCCGGGGCGTTGGTCAGGGGCTGCAGGTACAGGGCTCGGGCGGACTCGTTCCAGGTGCCCCAGGCGAAGGGAACGGTGCGCAGCAGGACTGCGCCCCGCTGCTCCGGGGTCAGCCGCTCGGCGTCGGGACCGGCCAGCTCGGCTTCCGCGGCGCGCGCGTCGGCGTACCAGGGCTCGTCGGCCCGGCTCGCCTTGATGGCGGCGACCTCGTCCTCGTCGGCCTCTCGGGCGAAGCGTCCGGCCGGGGTGACCAGGATCAGGCGGCGCACCCGGTCCGGGTGGGCGGCGGCGTACTCGAGGGCGGTGAGGCAGCCGGCGGAGTGGGCGAGGAGGTCGAGCCGCTCGGCCCCCAGGTGCCCGCGGAGCGCCTCCAGATCCCGGGCCTGGGCGGTGAAGGCGCAGGCGGCGCGGTCGTCGGGGACCGGGGACCCGCCGGTCGCCCGCTGGTCGACGAGAACCAGGCGCAGGAAGGCGTCGAGGCCGCCCAGGGTGCCGAGGTAGCGGACGTCCGCGCCGGGGCCGCCGGGGAGGCACACGAGAGCAGGGGCATCGGCGGGGCCGGCTTCGCGGTAGCTCAACTCGGCGCCGTCGTAGGACAGGTAGCGGGGCATGGGGTCATCCTGCCAAAGATCGTCCGGTCGTGAGGAGGCTGCCGACGGCTCTCCCAAGAGCCTGTAAAAGACGGCGCACGGGGCTGTTGCCGCCGCCGTACTCGCCAGTATGTTGACAACATGTCTCACAAGCGCCCGCCCGGGGCCCCGGCAGACATCAAGCGCTTCCGCGTGGTGCAACGGCTCGTCTGCCGGTGCGCAGAGGCCGCGGCGGCCGAACCGGAGCCCGGGGTGACGGAACGTCAGGCCGCGCGGCGGCTGGCGGTACCGGCACACGAGGCCATGCAGACCGCAGCGAAGGCGACGAGGGAGCAGGCGGCATGACGGAGCGTCAGAGCTGGGCCACGGCACCGGACGGGGTGCGCCTGGCGGTGTTCGAGTGGGGCGTGCCGGCTCCGGACCGGCCGACGGTGGTGCTGGTGCACGGGTATCCGGACACCCATGCCGTCTGGCGGCCGATCGCGCGACTGCTCGCGGAGGACCACCACGTGGTGGCGTACGACGTGCGCGGCGCCGGCGCGTCGGACAAGCCGCGGCGGACCGCCGCCTACACGCTGGCCAAGCTGGAGGCCGACCTCGGAGCGGTGCTGGACGCGGCCGCGCCGGCGGACCGGCCGGTGCACCTGGTGGCCCACGACTGGGGGTCGATCCAGACCTGGGAGTCCGTCACCGGCACGGCGCTGCAGGGCCGCATCGCCTCCTTCACCTCGGTGTCCGGGCCCTGCCTGGACCACGTGGGGCACTGGTTCCGCAGCAAACTGCGCCATCCCACCCCGCGCGGGCTGGTCCAGCTGACCCGGCAGCAGCTGCACTCCTGGTACATCGGCTGGTTCCACCTGCCGCTGCTGCCGCCGCTGCTGTGGCGGACGGCGCTGGCCAAGAGCTGGCCGGCGCTGCTGGAGGCCGTCGAGGGCGTGCCGCGCGGCGAGGCGTCGCCGACACTGCCCACGGACGCGGTACGCGGCATGCTGCTGTACCGGGCGAACATGCTGCCCCGGCTGTCGCGTCCGCGGCAGCGGCCGACGGACGTCCCGGTGCAGCTGGTGGTCCCGCAGAAGGACCTGTACGTGACGCCGGCCCTGGCCGGGCAGGCGCCACGCCCGTTCGTGCCGCACCTGTGGCAGCGTCAGCTGCGAGCGGGCCACTGGGCGCCGCTGACCCACGAGGGCGTCCTGGCGCGCTGGGTACGGGAGTTCGTCGCCCACGTGGACGGCGGCCCGGCCGCGCCGGGGCTGGAACGGGCGCAGGTGCGGGACGCGGCGGCGCAGGCGCAGCGGCCCGAGTTCGCGTCCACGCTGGTCGTGGTGACCGGGGCGGGCTCGGGCATCGGCCGGGCCACGGCGCTGGCGTTCGCCGAGCGCGGCGCGAACGTGGTGGCGGCGGACGTGGACGGCGGGTCGGCGGCACGCACGGCGGAGTTGGCGTCGCTGTTCGGGCCGCAGGCGTACCCCTACGCGGTGGACGTGTCGGACGCGGCCGCGATGGAGGCCTTCGCCAAGGAGGTGCAGGCGGCGCACGGCGTCCCCGACGTCGTGGTGAACAACGCCGGGATCGGCCTCGGCGGCGCGTTCCTGGACCACACCACCGCGGACTGGGAGCGGGTGCTCGGCGTCAACCTGATGGGCGTGGTGCACGGCTGCCGGCTGTTCGGGGAGCAGATGAAGCAGCGCGGTGAGGGCGGACACCTCGTCAACATCGCTTCGGCGGCGGCGTATCTGCCCAGCCGGACGCTGTCGGCGTACGCGTCGAGCAAGTCGGCGGTGCTGATGCTGAGCGAGTGCCTGCGCGGCGAGCTGGCCGGGGAGGGCATCGGCGTGAGCGCGGTGTGCCCCGGCTTCGTCAACACCAACATCGCCGGCTCCACCCGCTACGCGGGCGCGACGGCCGAGGAGCAGGCGCGCTACGCCGCGAACGCCCAGCGCGCCTACCGGCGGCGCAACTTCCCGCCCGAGAGGGTGGCCGACGCGGTGCTGCGCGCGGTGCGCGAGGACCGGCCGGTCGTCCCGGTCGCCGCCGAGGCGCGGATCGGGCTGGCGCTGAGCCGTTACGCCCCCGGCCTGCTGCGCCGCATCGCGCGGCGCGACCTGACCCCCCGTTAGTTCCTGCCTGTTCCCGAGGAGTTCCCCGTGGCCTACACGGTCAGCACCGAGCACGCCCCGCTGCAGCCGCGTCGGGTCAGCTTCGACTGGAGCGACACGCCGCTGCACTGGGTGCCGAACGACCCCTTCTCCACCCACATGATCAACGTGCTGCACCTGCTGCTGCCGGCCGGCGAGCGCTGGTTCGTCGACGTCTACAAGCAGATCCTGCCGCTGATCCGGGACGAGCGGCTGCGCCAGGACGTCATCGGCTTCATCGGCCAGGAGGCGGTGCACTCGCAGGCGCACTCCACCGTCCTGGACCACATGCTGAGCCAGGGCATGGACCCGACCGGCTACACGGAACAGATGGACTGGTTCTTCGAGCACCTGCTCGGGAACGACACCGTGCCGCCGCTGGCGAGGAAGTGGTGGCTGATCGAGCGGGTGGCCATCATCGCCGCCATCGAGCACTACACGGCGGTGCTCGGCAAGTGGGTGCTGGACGCCCGGGGCTTCGAGACCTTCGGCGCGGACCCGGTCATGGTGGACCTGCTGCGCTGGCACGGCGCGGAGGAGGTCGAGCACCGCTCGGTGGCCTTCGACGTCTTCCAGCACCTGGACGGCGGCTTCGGCCGCCGGCTGCGCACCATGACGATCGTGTTCCCCACCATGTTCTGGCTGTGGGTGCGCGGGGTGAAGTTCTTCATCGCGCACGACCCCTCGCTGACTCCCGCGCAGCGCAAGGAACTCGAGCCCCGGTGGGCGGACTGGTTCCGGGCCGCGAAGCAGGACCTGGTGCCGCCGCCGAAGGCGATCTTCTCGGCCGTGCCCCGCTACGTGAGCCGCCGCTACCACCCGACCCAGGAGGGCTCGACGGCGAAGGCGCTTGCCTACCTGGCCTCCTCCCCCGCGGCACGGGCGGCCGCCGAGGAGACCGAGGCGCTGCACCTGGTGGTCGCCGAGCGCCGCCAACCGGCCGAGGACGTGGCCGAGTTGGTGCTCGCGGCACCGGACGGCGCGCGACTGCCGGCCTGGGCGCCGGGCGCGCACCTGGACCTGCTGCTGCCCTCGGGGCGGGTGCGGCAGTACTCGCTGTGCGGGGACCCGGCGGACCGCGACCGGTACCGGATCGCGGTCCGGCTGACCCGGGACTCGCGCGGCGGCTCGCGCGAGGTGCACGAGACGCTGCAGCCGGGCGTCCCCTTCCGGGCGCACCGGCCGCGCAACCGCTTCCCCCTGTCCGGGGACGCGGGCGCGGCCCGGTTCTTCGTGGCGGGCGGCATCGGGATCACGCCGATCCTGCCGATGCTGCGGGCCTCCGGCGACGACGCGCGGCTGCTCTACATCGGCCGTTCGGACGCGAGCATGCCGTTCCTGGCCGAGTTGGCGGACGACCCGCGGGTGACGCTGGTGCGCACGGACACCGAGGGCGTGCCGGATCTGGCCGCGCTGCTGCCGGCGGACGGCGAGGTGTACGTCTGCGGGCCGGAGCCGCTGATGGACGCGGTGCTGACGGTGCGTCCGGACGCGCGGCTGGAGCGGTTCCACCCCTCGACGGTGCATGCGGCGGGCGAGGAGGTGACGGTGGAGCTGCGCCGGAGCGGGAAGCGGCTCACCGTGCCCGCCGACCGGACGGTACTGGAGGCCGTGCGCGAGGAACTGCCGGACGTCGCCTACTCCTGCGAGCAGGGCTTCTGCGGCACCTGCCGGGTCCGGGTGCTAGCCGGCGTCCCCGACCACCGCGACGAGATCCTGACGGAGCGGGAGCGGGAGCACTCAATGCTGATCTGCGTGTCCCGGGCCCGGGACGGCGAGCTGACGCTGGACCTGTAGCGGGAGCGGATCCGCCACCGGATTGCATGAAGGACCGTTCATATATCGGCTACCGTGGAGACATGGCCCACGACCACTCGCACGACCACGCCCACGCCCACGCCAGCGCCCATGGCCACGGCCACGGCCACGAAGGCCACAGCCACGGTGTCGCCGCGGACGCGGACCGGCGCTTCCTGCGGGGCGCCCTGGCGCTCATCCTCGGCTTCATGGTGGCCGAGGTGGTCGTGGGCCTGCTCGCCCACTCCCTGGCCCTCGTCTCCGACGCCGGCCACATGCTGACCGACGCCGCCTCGATCGTGCTCGCGCTGTTCGCCATGCGCCTGGCCTCACGGCCGGCCAAGGGCTCACTCACCTACGGCTTCAAGCGGGCGGAGATCCTCTCCGCCCAGGCCAACGGGATCACCCTGCTCGCCCTCGCCGCGATCTTCGTCTTCGAGGCGGTCCGCCGACTGCTGTCCCCGCCCGAGGTGCAGGGCGGGGTCGTGCTCGCCACCGCACTGGCGGGCATCCTCGTCAACATCACGGCCGCCTGGCTGATCTCCCGGGCGAACCGCAGCAGCCTCAATGTCGAGGGGACCTACCAGCACATCCTCAACGACGCCTGGGCCTTCCTCGCCACCGCCGCGGCCGGACTCGCCGTCCTGCTCACCGGTTTCGACCGCGCCGACGCCGTGGCCACCCTGGTCGTCGCGGCGCTCATGCTCAAGGCCGGCTACGGCCTGGTGAGCGCGAGCTGGCGGATCTTCCTGGAGGCCGCCCCGGCGGGGACCGATCCGGACGCCATCGGCCGGGAGCTGGTGGGCTTCCCGGGCGTCCAGGAGATCCACGACCTGCACATCTGGACCATCACCTCCGGCTACCCCGCCCTGTCCGCGCACGTGCTGGTCGACCCCGACCAGGACTGCCACGCGATCCGGCTGCGCCTGGAACAGGACCTGCGGGAGCACCACGGCATCGAGCACACCACCCTGCAAGTGGACCACGCCGCGCCGGAGACCCTCCAACTCGGCCGCGCCGCAGGCGACCCGCACTGCGCGGAGTCCCACGGCAGGATTCACCGGCAACAGCCGTGACCAATCTGTGACCTGCCAAACCAGGACAAAGCTTGACAACGTTAAGGCGGCTCTCACATCGGCTCCGCACACTTACGGAAGGCTTAGCCGATCACCCGATAACGTGACCGGCGCAGCATGCCGCCCGGAGCTACGAGGACCCATGAGCCAGAACAAGCCGTCGAACGCCGAACGCCGCCGCATAGCGCAGGAGAAGATCGCGGCCCAGCGTGCGGCCGAGGCCCGCCGCCAGCGCACCGTCACGATCGCCATGGTCGTCGGCGGCGTGGTGCTCATCGGCGGCGCGGCGACCGCCGCCGTCTTCGCCATCGGCAGCATGAACGACCAGAAGCACGCCGACAAGGTCAAGGCGCAGGCGAGCGACTCCTCGATCGACAAGAGCAAGGACCTGCTGGCCACCACCGCCTACCAGGCCACCGGCGAGGACGTCGACGGCGTGGTCAAGTCCAACTCCATGGAGAAGACGGACTACCACATCCACACGCACCTCACGGTCTTCGTGAACGGCGTGGAGAAGAAGATCCCCTACGGCGTCGGCATCGTGCCCCCGTACAGCCTGCAGAGCGCGGACGACGGCAGCTCCTTCGTCGGCGGCGGCAGCGCCTTCTACTACCTGCACACCCACGACGAGTCCGGCATCCTCCACGTCGAGTCGCCCAACGAGCACATCTACACCCTGGGCAACTTCTTCGACGTCTGGAAGCAGCCGCTCAGCGGCTCCCAGGTGGGCCCGGACAAGGGCGCCGTCACGGTCTACGTGGACGGCAAGAAGTACACCGGCGACCCCCGGGACATCCAGCTGAAGAACAAGGAGGACGTCCAGCTGGACGTCGGCCAGGACGTCGCCTTCAAGAACTTCACCTGGCCCAGCGGCTACTGACATGGCGTCAGCGGAGGGGCACGGGCCCGAGGACGAGGAGCGCGAGCTCGCCGAACTGGAGGCGCTGGCCGCCGCGCCCGCGCCCCGTGCGCGGGTGCTGACGCGGCGGCGGCTGCTGCTGCTCCAGGCGCCGCTGCTGCTGCTCCTCGCCCTCGTGCTCCTCCTCTGGGGCCGGAGCGCGCCGAGCGAGGCCGGCGCCGCGGCCCCCGCCAAGGTGGGCATGCGCGACCCGTACCTGACCCCGCCGGCGAGCGGCTCGACCGCCGGCCCGGTCTACGCCTACGTCACCATCCGCAACAGCGGCGGCACCGCCGACCGGCTGGTCAGCGTCAGCACCCCGTGGGCCGGGTCCGTCTCGCTGCAGGACGCCAAGGGCGTGGCGCAGCCCTGGATCACGGTGCCCGCCGACGGCTCGGTGGACCTGAGGCCGGGCGGCTACCGGATCGCGCTCACCCAGCTCAAGCGGGTGCCCAAGCTGCACGACACCATCCAACTCGACCTCAGCTTCGCCGAGTCGGGCACGGTCCACGTGTGGGCCCCGGTCGGACCGGCCGACAGCCTCACGGTCGAGGACGTCATGCACGCCATGAAGTACATGGACCGGCTCCCTCCGGAGTGACCGCGGCCCGCTTCCCGGCAACGTTTGCATAAAGCCTCTGTCCCGAAGCGGTCATGCCTACGTGACGCACCGTCAGGTCTGTTACTACGTTGACGATCCGTCAACGGAAGGACCTGTCCATGCCTCCACTCCCACGGCGCGCCACGCGCCGTGCTGCGGTCGGCACGGTCGGCGCCACGGCGCTCGGACTGCTGCTGCCGCTCGGACTGGCCGCGCCCGCACACGCGGCCACGACCTCGATCTGCACCTCCGCCTCGCACCCGGCTCTGGCCCGCAAGCTGTCGGCCGACATCAGGACGGCCCTGAAGGGCCGTCAGGACACCTACGGGCTCTCGGTCTGGGACGCCAGGACGGGCCTGTACTGCGGGCTCAACTCCGCCCGGCACTTCGACTCGGCCAGCGTCGTCAAGGCGACCATCATGGCCACCGTGCTGCGCCGGGCCCAGGAACAGCACCGCGGGCTCAGCTCCTGGGAGGTGAGCAACCTGCGGCAGATGATCACCCGCTCGGACAACACCGCGGCCAGCAACCTGTGGGCGAGCGTCGGCCGCACCCGCCTGCGCGGCTACCTGCGGCTGGCCGGGATGAGCAACACCGTGCTCGGCTCCGGCGGTTACTGGGGCCTGACCCAGATCACCGCCCGCGACGAGGTGCGGCTGCTGGACACCTTCACCGACAACCACAGCGTGCTGAACGGCACCTGGCGCGCCTACGCGCTGAGCCTGATGCACCAGGTGATCCCGTCGCAGCGCTGGGGAACCCCCTACGGCACGCCGGCCGGGGTCACCTGGCACGTCAAGAACGGCTGGCTGCCGCGGGCCTCCCGGGGCTGGCGGGTGAACAGCATCGGCGTCTTCACCAGCGCGAGGAAGGACTACCGCTTCGCGGTGCTGACGGACAACCAGAGCACCATGGACTACGGCGTCACCACCATCGAACGCGTGGCCGCCGCGGTCCACCGGGACCTGGGGCACTAGGGTCGCGACGGCGCAGGGCGGGCCCGGCGCCCGGGGAACCGGCGGCCGGGCCCGCGTGCCGAGAGGATAGGATCGCCCGGAGTCTCGAGGTGCGCCGGGAAGTCTGGTCGGCAACGCGATCCGCCGTTCCCCCAGAAAGCGCCCCCGATGACCGATCTGACCGCCGTCCTGCTGCTCGTCGCACTGGCGACGCTCGTCGCCACCGGCGCGCGGCGGTGGTCCCTGCCGGCGCCCTCGCTGCTCGTGGTGGCCGGTGTCGCGATCGGCCTGCTCCCGTTCACCCCGGACCTGCACGTCCCGCCGCAGGCGATCAGCGTCGGGGTGCTGCCGCCGCTGCTCTACGCCTCCGCCGAGGAGATCCCGGTCCGCGAACTGCGGCTGGTGTGGCGGCCGGTGACGACCCTGGCACTCGGCCTGGTGCTGGCGTCCGCCGCCGCGGTGGGCTTCGTCGCCGGACTGGTCACCCCGCTCTCCCCCGCCATGGCCTTCGTCCTGGGCGCGGTGCTGGCCAGCACCGACCCGGTGGCGGTGACCGCGCTCGGGCGCCGGCTGTCGCTGCCGCCGCGGGTCCAGACCATGGTGCAGGCGGAGAGCCTGTTCAACGACGCGACGAGCCTGGTCCTGTTCAAGGTCGCGGTCGGCACGGCGGTGGCGGCGAGCGCGGTCTCGATCCCGGCCGCCGCCGGGGAGTTCCTGCTGCTCGGCGGGGGCGGCGCGGCCGTCGGCGCGCTCGTCGCGGGCGCGGTGACGCTGCTGCGGCGGCGCACCGGGGACCCGGTACTGGAGACGGTCATCGCACTGGTCACCCCGTACGCCGCCTACGTCCTCGCGGAGGACGCGCACACCTCGGGCGTGACGGCGGTGGTGGTCGCCGGGGTCATCCTCGGCGGCACCGGCCACCGGCTGACCGACGCGCGCATCCGGCTCCAGGTGCACGCGGTCTACCGGACCGTGGTCTTCCTGCTGGAGAGCGTCGTGTTCGCGGTGATCGGCCTGGAACTGCCCAGCCTGATCCACCAGTTGTCGCCCGGCGAGCGCACCTGGCCGCTGGGCGTGCTCGCCGTCTCGGTGACCCTGATCGCCTGCCGGATGCTCTGGATCTTCCCGCTGTCCCTCGTCGTGCAGTACCGCGCCCCGGCCCGGCCGGTGTCCTGGCGGCTGCCGGCGGTGGTCACCTGGGCGGGCACGCGCGGGGTGATGCCGCTCGCGGCCGCGCTCTCCATCCCGGTCCTGGCCGACGACGGCACGCCGCTGCCGCACCGCTCCCTGGTGCTCGTGCTGACGACCGGCGTGGTGGTGCTGACCCTGGTGCTGCAGGGCTTCACGCTCGCCCCGGTCGTGAAGTACTCAGGCATCGCCCTGGAGCCGGAGCACACGGCCCGTCAGGAGGCCGAGGCGGAACGCAGCCTGGCGCTGGCGGGGCTGCGACGCCTGGACGAGCTGGCGGCGCTGGAGGCCGCCCCGCAGCCGGTCCTGGACCAGCTGCGCCGCGACCTGTCCGCCAAACGCGACCACGCGGACGCGGTGCTGGACGACACCCAGGACCCCAGCGGCACGCTGATGACGGCCTATCAGGACCTGCGCGCGGACCTGCTGCAGGCCGAGGAGGCCGAGCTGACCCGGCTCTACGAGTCCCGCGCCGTCACCGACACGATCCGGCGCAAACTCCAGCGCAACCTCGACCTGGAGCAGGCGGGCTACGACGACGGCGACGGCTGAGGCCGTCCCGGGAGGCGGACTGTAGTCGGAACTTCCGGTCGCTGTCCGGACATTGCGGCAGATCGCCCGCACGGGTGAGCGGCCGCGATAGGCATGGGGCGGGAGGGAGTCGTCCTTGCTTTTCACCCGTCGCCGCCAGCCGGCCACCACCACCGCCACCGCCCACGCCGCCGTCCCCGCCCGCAGCGGGATCCTTGCGGCAGCGCAGGACTTCCTCGAGCAGTACGCCCGAGAGGTCCCGGCCGCGCCCGACCCGGCCGCGCGGCTGCGGGCGGTGCGCGCCGAGATCGACCGGACCGGCAGCTACACGCACACGCCGGACGAACTGGCCTTCGGGGCCCGGGTCGCCTGGCGCAACGCGGCCCGCTGCATCGGGCGGCTGTACTGGAACAGCCTGATCGTCCGCGACCTGCGCCAGTTCCGCCACCCCGACGACATCGCCGACCAGTGCTTCGAACACCTGCGGCTGGCCACCAACGGCGGCCGGCTGCGACCGGTCGTCAGCGTCTTCGCGCCGGACGCGCCGCGCCTGCTCAACGAGCAGCTGGTCCGCTACGCCGACGACCCGCGGGTCGCCCGCACCGCCGAACTCGCCCGCGCGCACGGCTGGAAGGGCGGCGAGGGCCCCTTCGAGGTGCTGCCGCTGCTGGTCCAGCGCACCCCGGACACCGCTCCGGAGTGCTACGAACTGCCGGACGACGCGGTGCTGGAGGTCCCGCTGACGCACCCTCGGCATCCCGGCTTCGGCTCACTGGGGCTGCGCTGGTACGCGGTCCCCGCGGTCAGCGACATGACCCTGGAGATCGGCGGCGTCCGCTATCCGACGGCCCCCTTCAACGGCTGGTACATGGGCACCGAGATCGGCTCGCGCAACCTGGCCGACGCCGACCGCTACGACCGGCTGGCCGCCGTCGCCGAGCTGTTCGGGCTGGACACCGCGCACCCGCGGACGCTGTGGAAGGACCGGGCGCTGGTCGAACTGAACCTGGCGGTGCTGCACTCCTTCGCCGAGGCCGGGGTGACCATGGCGGACCACCACACCGAGTCGCAACGCTTCCTCGCCCACATCGAGCGCGAGGCGCGTCACGGCCGCCCGGTGCCGACCGACTGGTCCTGGATCGTGCCGCCGCTGTCGAGCGGGTCCACGGCGGTGTTCCACCGCTACTACGACGCGCCGGACGAGGCGCTGCGCCCGGCCTTCCTGCGCCGGGCGGACCCCTGGTCCTGAGTGCGCGCCCCGGCCGGGAACTTGGCCCGCAGGCCGATCAGCAGCGCGTCCAGCGCGGTCTCGAACGCCCCCTCGTCGACCTGCTGCTGACGCTCCGCCAGCAGGTGGGCCTGGCCCAGGTGCGGGTACGCGTCGCCGTAGGCGGCGGCGTCCTGCGGGAAGCCGCCGGCGAAGGAGCCGAGGGCGGAGCCGAGCACGAGGTAGCGCATCAGCGCGCCGATCCGGGTCGCCTCCCCGGGGGACCAGCCCGCGTCCACCAGCGCCCCGAAGACCGCGTCGGCGAGGCGGAGGGCGTGCGGCCGCCGCCCGGGGCCGCTGGCCAGCACCGGGACCAGCCGGGGGTGGGCGACCAGCGCGGCGCGGTAGGAGCGGGCCCAGGCGCGCAGCGCCTCGGGCCACGGGTCGCGGCCCAGCATGGACAGGTCCACCTCGCCGACCACGGAGTCCACGACGGCGTCCAGGAGTTCGTCCTTCGTCGCGAAGTGGTTGTAGAGCGAGGGTCCGCTGACGCCGAGTTCGGCCGCGAGCCGCCGGGTGGACAGCGCGGCCAGCCCCTCCTCGTCGATCACGCGCAGCGCGGCCGCGACGATCCGCTCGTGGCTGAGCAGCGGGTTGCGGGGTCGGGCCACGGGGCGGCTCCTTGCGGTGCGATCGGGGGCAGGCCCTGCATTCTCCTACGCCTCCGGTGGTGCTATGGTCCGAGCATAAAACTTGCACCGCTAGTTTTCTTGCTTTCCGGACCGCTGGGGTAGCCGTGAATCTTGAGCTCACCGAGGAGCAGGAGGCCGTGCGCAAGCTGGCCGCCGACTTCGTCAACCGCGAGATCGTGCCGCACGCCGCCGCCTGGGACCGCGCGGAGCAGGTGGACCGCGGCATCGTGAGGAAGCTCGGCGACCTCGGCTTCCTGGGGCTGACCATCCCCGAGGAGTACGGCGGCTCCGGCGGGGACCACCTCTCCTACGTGCTGGTCACCGAGGAGCTGGGCCGAGGCGACTCCTCCGTGCGCGGGCTGCTCTCGGTCTCCCTCGGCCTGGTGGCCAAGTCGATCGCGCACTGGGGCAGCGAGGAGCAGAAGCAGGCGTGGCTTCCGCGCCTGTGCGCGGGCGACGCGCTCGGCTGTTTCGCGCTCACCGAGCCGGGAACCGGTTCCGACGCGGGCAGCCTGACGACCCGTGCGGTGCGCGACGGCGACGACTTCGTCATCAACGGCGCCAAGATGTTCATCACCAACGGCACCTGGGCCGAGGTCGCGCTCGTCTTCGCCCGCACCGGGGAGCCGGGGCACCGCGGGGTCAGCGCCTTCCTCGTCCCCACCGGCACCCCGGGACTGACCCGCACCACCATCCACGGCAAGCTGGGCCTGCGCGGCCAGCCGACCGCCGAACTGGCCTTCGAGGACGTGCGGGTGCCCGCCTCCGCCATGCTCGGGCCCGAGGGCAAGGGCTTCTCGGTCGCCATGTCCGCGCTGGCCAAGGGCCGCATGTCGGTCGCGGCCGGCTGCGTCGGCATCGTCCAGGCCTCGCTGGACGCCGCACTCGCCCACGCCGCCACCCGCGAGCAGTTCGGCAGGCCCATCGCCGGGCACCAGCTGGTGCAGGAGATGCTGGCCGACATCAAGGTGGAGCTGGACGCCGCGCGGCTGCTGGTGTGGCGGGTCGCCGACCTGATCGAGCGCGGGCTGCCGTTCCAGACCGAGTCGTCCGTCGCCAAGCTCTACGCCTCCGAGGCCGCCGTCAAGGCCGCCAACACGGCCCTCCAGGTCTTCGGCGGCTACGGCTTCATCGACGAGTACCCCGTGGGCAAGTACGTCCGCGACGCCCGCGTGATGACCCTCTACGAGGGCACCTCCCAGATCCAGAAACTCGTCATCGGCCGCGCCCTCACCGGCGTCAGCGCCTTCTGACCGTCCGTCACTCCCCCACCGCTGCAGGAGTATCCATGAGCCGCTTCACCGGAAGGGTCGCCGTCGTCACCGGCGCCGCGCAGGGCATCGGCGCCGCCACCGCGCTGCGCCTCGCCGAGGAGGGCGCCGCCGTCGCCGTGGTCGACCTCACCGCCGAGCGGGCGCAGGCCACCGTGGACGCCATCACCCAGAAGGGCGGGACGGCGAAGGCCTACGGCGCCGACGTCTCCGACCTGGACGCCGTCGAGGCCGCCTTCGCCGCCGTCGTCGAGGACTTCGGCGCGCTGCACATCCTGGTCAACAACGCCGGCATCACCCGGGACAACCTCTTCTTCAAGATGCCCAGGGCCGACTGGGACCTGGTCCTCACCGTCAACCTGACCAGCGCCTTCAACTGCGCCCAGGCCGCGCAGAAGTACATGGTGCGGCAGAAGTACGGCAAGATCGTCTCGCTCAGCTCCCGCTCGGCGCTGGGCAACCGCGGCCAGGCCAACTACGCCGCCGCCAAGGCCGGCATCCAGGGTCTGACCGCCACGCTCGCCATCGAGTTGGGCCCGTACAACATCAACGTGAACGCGGTCGCCCCCGGCTACATCGCCACCGCGATGACCGCCGCCACGGCGGAGCGGGTCGGCGCCACCGCCGAGGAGCACCAGCGGCTCGCCGCGGAGCGCACACCGCTGCGCCGGGTGGGCCGGCCCGAGGAGGTGGCCTCCGTCGTCGCGTTCCTCGCCTCCGAGGACGCCTCCTACGTCAGCGGCCAGACCCTCTACATCAACGGCGGTGCCCGGTGACGGTGCTCTCCCTCGCCTCGGTCCTGCACGAGAACGCCCGGCGGCGGCCCGGGAAGCTGGCCCTGGTGGAGGGTCAGGTGCGGCTCACGTTCGGCGAGTTGTGGCAGCAGGTGCTGGACGAGGCCGCCGCCCTGGTCCAGGCGGGGGTGCGCCCCGGCGACCCGGTCGCCCTGATGGCCCCGAACGTGGCCGACTTCCCCCGCGCCTACTACGCGATCCTCGCGGCGGGCGGCGTGGTCGTGCCGGTCCACCTGCTGCTCACCGCCGAGGAGGCAGCCTTCGTACTGCGCGACAGCGGCGCGAGGCTGCTGCTCGCCCACAGCGCGGTGGCGGAGGCGGCGGTGCGGGCCGGGGAGCTGGCCTCGGTCCCGGTGTACGCGCTGGGCGGCGGCTCCTTCGCGCCCGAGCTGCCCAAGGCGGACGCGCCGCTGGCCCAGCTGACCACCCGTCAGGCCGAGGACCCCGCCGTGGTGTTCTACACCTCGGGCACCACCGGCCGGCCCAAGGGCGCGCTGCTCAGCCACCTCAGCATGGTGATGAACGCGACCGTCAACGCCTTCGACGCCAACGACGTCCGACCGGACGACGTGGCCCTGGGCGCGCTGCCCCTGTTCCACACCTTCGGCCAGACCGTGAGCATGAACTCCACGTGGCGCGCGGGCGCGACCGTCGTGCTGCTGCCGCGCTTCGACGCCACGGCGGCGGTGGAGCTGATGGTCCGCGAGGGCGTCAACACCTTCCACGGCGTGCCGCAGATGTACCTCGGGCTGCTGGAGGCGGCGCGGACGGCTGCGGAACTGCCCCGGCTGCGGCTGTGCATCAGCGGCGGCGCGTCGCTGCCGCTGCCGGTGCTGGAGCGGTTCGAGTCCCGCTTCGGCGCCCGGATCTACGAGGGCTACGGCCTGTCCGAGACCTCGCCGACGGCCGCGGTGAACCAGCCGGACTTCGGCACCAGGGCCGGGACGGTGGGCCACCCGATCTGGGGCGTGGACGTGGAGATCGCCCGCCCGGAGATCGACGAGCGGATCGAGCTGCTGCCGGCCGGCGAGCTGGGCGAGGTCGTGGTCCGCGGCCACAACGTCTTCCTCGGCTACCTGGGCCTGCCCGAGGCCACCGCGGAGGCGCTGGTCGACGGCTGGTTCCGGACCGGGGACCTGGGCACCAAGGACGCGGACGGCTTCGTCTCGATCGTGGACCGGAAGAAGGACGTGGTCATCCGCGGCGGCTTCAACGTCTATCCGCGCGAGGTGGAGGAGGTGCTGCTGCGGCACCCGGCGGTGGCCGAGGCCGCGGTCATCGGCATTCCGGACCCGGTCCACGGCGAGGAGATCTGCGCGGTGCTGGTGCCGGCCCCGGACGCCGACCCGCGGCCCACGGCCGAGGACGTCGTCGCCTGGTCCCGCGAGCACCTGGCCAAGCACAAGTACCCGCGCCGCGTGGAGTTCGTGGACGCCCTCCCGCTGGGCCCGAGTCACAAGGTGCTGAAGCGGGAGCTGCGGGCGCGTTACGCGCCGCGGTGACCGCCCCGGCGGGTTGACATGTCGGAAGGTTCCGACGCATTGTAGGGGCGTGGCAGAGACCGACGTGTTCCACGCCCTGGCCAACCCCGTCCGCCGCAGGCTGCTGGAGTCGCTCCGGCAGGGCCCGCGCGCGGCCGGGGAACTGGCCGCGGACTTCGAGCTGAGCCGCCCCGCGGTCTCCGAGCACCTGGCGGTGCTGCGGAACGCGCGGCTGGTCCGCGAGGAGCCGCGCGGACGCCACCGCTACTACCACCTGGAGCCCGCGCCCCTCGCCGAGGTGAGCGACTGGCTGCACCCCTTCGAGCGCTACTGGCGCGCCCGCCTGCGTGACCTGGGCGCCCTGCTGAACGAGGAGCACCCCGCCCCATGACCGAGCCCGCCGCGATCCACTGCGACCAGTTCCTGCCCCAGCCACCTGACGTCGTCTGGCGGGCCCTCACCGAGCCCGAACTGCTGGCCCGTTGGTGGGCCGCCGGGGACGTCCGCCCCGTGGTCGGCCACCGGTTCACCCTCGACATGGGCCCCTGGGGCCGGCAGCCCTGCGAGGTGCTGGAGGTCGTGCCCGAGCGGCTGCTGCGCTACAGCTTCGCCGAGGGTTCCCTCGACTCGACGCTGACCTGGCGGCTCGAACCCGAGGGCCACGGCACCCGGCTCTTCCTGGAGCACGCGGGCCTGGACCCGGACTCCCCGCTGGGCCGCCAGGCCTACGAGGGCATGGGCCGGGGCTGGCCGACGGTTCTCGCGAACTTCGCCAAGGCGGCCGCCGAAGGGCTGTAGATTGCGGGCATGGGGAAGGACTACGAGAGGATCGACGGTCGGTTGCGCGCCTTCATCGAGGCGCAGCACGTCTTCTTCACCGCCACCGCTCCGCTCGACGGCGAGGGCACGGTCAACCTCTCCCCCAAGGGGCTGACCGGCTCCTTCGCCGTCCTCGACGAGCGCACCGTGGCCTATCTGGACTTCGCCGGCAGCAACGCGGAGACCATCGCCCACCTGCGCGAGAACGGCCGCATCACGCTGATGTGGTGCGCCTTCGACGGGCCGCCGAACATCGTCCGCGTCCACGGCCGCGGTGAGCCCGTGTTCCGCGACGACCCGCGCTGGGCGGAACTGCTGGCCCACTTCCCGGGCATCGACCCGACCCGGCACGGGCTGCGGGCGGTCATCGTGGTGACGGCCCATCACATCCGTGACACCTGCGGCTACGCCGTCCCGTTCATGACCTACGACGGGGACCGCCCGCTGCACGGCTCGCGCTTCGAGCGGGAGACGGACGAGTCGCTGGACGCCTACTTCCACAAGAAGGAACACGTCGCGGTCAGCCTGGACGGCCTGCCGGGGCTGCCGCTCCCGCTCCCGCCGCTGCCGGACCGTCCGTGACCGGCTCGGCCAGCCGGGAGTGCGGCCGGCGCGCCAACAGGTAGGCGACGCCCGTGGCGGCGACGGCGCCGACGCCGAGGACCGCACCCCACACCTGGTACCAGGGCGCACCCGGCGGCGCGAGGACGGCTCTGGGCCAGCAGATGTCGACGACCTCGAAGCCGGTCCACAGCACGGCCAGCAGGTTCAGCGCCGTCCCCCAGCGGCCGTACCGGATCTCGCCGGCGGGCTGCCAGCGGCCGCGCAGCCGGGCGGTCAGCGCGATGGCGCAGAGCAGGAAGAACGGCACGAAGGTGGCCGCGCTGCCGAAGGTGATCAGGCTGCCCATGGCGGCCGTGCTCAGGCCCAGCGGCAGCGCGGCGCAGCTGACCAGGGTGGCCGCGACCAGCCCGCCGATCGGCGCCTGGTGCCGATTGACCTTGCGCACCTGCCGGGAGAACGGGAAGACGCCGTCGCGCGCGAGCGAGTAGAGCCCGCGGGCGGCTCCGCCCTGCGAGGCCATCAGGCAGGCGGTGAAACTCACCAGCACCACGAGCACGAAGGGCTTCTCCGCCCAGCCGCCGAAGCCGGAGACGACGGCGGTGGTCACCGGGTCCAGATCCTTGCCCGACACGACGTCAGCGGGGCTGGGGTGGGCCAGTTCCACGGAGACGGCGTTGAGGATCACCACCAGGCCGACACTGAGCAGCGCCCACCACATCGCGCGCGGCACCTGGCGTCCGGCGTCCCTGGTCTCCTCGGCGGTGGACACGCAGGCGTCGAAGCCGATGAACGCCCAGCCGCCGACGGCGAGCACGGCCAGCAGCGCCGACCCGGTGCCGATGCCGAGAGCGTGCGGGGCTCCCAGGGTGTCGAACACGAGCGAGAAGCCGTGCTTGCGGAACACCAGCAGCAGCGACAGCCCGACCAGGACGGAGGCGACCGCCTCCGCGGCGATGCCGAGACTGACGAACCAGCGCAGCAGGTTGATGCCGTAGGCGTTGACCAGGGTGCAGAGCAGCATGAACCCGACGGCGGTGAGGACGAGTCGACTCGGCGTCGGGACCGCGCCGAAGAGCGCGAAGGCCCAGGGCGCGGCGAGGTAGGCGACGGTGGTGTTGCCGAACATCACGGCGAACTGCCAGACCCAGCCGCTCAGCCAGGCCGTCCTCGGCCCGGCCAGGCGTCTGCTCCACTGGTAGGCCCCGCCCGCCAGCGGCCACTGCGAGGCCAGCTCCGAGTAGACGGCGACGACCAGGCTCTGGCCGAGCAGGCAGACGGGCAGCGCCCAGATCCACGCGCCCCCGGCCACGCTCATGCCGACCTGCGCCGCGGCGTAGAGGCCGACGACCGGGGAGACGACGGCGAAGCCCATGGAGATGTTGCCGAGGATGCTGAGGCTGCGGCGTAGCTCCTGGCGGTAGCCGAGCGCGGCGAGTCGTTCGCTGTCGGACATGGGCGGCCTCCCGGAGAAGAAAACTAACTTTGTTAGGCTGACGCGATGGGTGGGACCATAGCCGCTGACCACCGGCAGCGGAAGAGGGGAGTTCGGATCGTGGGCCGACCAGCCAGGGGACAGGCACTGCTGAGCCGCGAGCGGATCGGCGCGGCGGCGCTGGCCCTCGTCGACGAGCACGGGCCGGAGGGGCTGACCATGCGCGCCCTGGCCGAACGCCTCGGGGTGAAGGCGGCCTCGCTCTACGGGCACGTCCAGGGCAAGGACCAACTCCTGGACCTGCTCTCGGAGTTGGTGAACGACGAGATCGACCTGGCCCCACTGGAGGACTCCGACTGGAGCCGCGGGCTCACCGCCTACGCCCACGGCTACCGGGCGGTCTTCCTCCGCCACCCCAACACGATCGCCCTCCTCGCCCGCCGCCGCGTCGCCGCGGAGCGCGCGCTGGCCGGCTACGACGCCGTCCTCGCCCTGCTCGCCCGCGCGGGCCTCGCCCCGGAGCACGCCGCCGAGGTGGCCGCGGTCCTGGACTACCTGGTCCTCGGCTCCGCCCTGGAGACCTTCACCGCCGGCTTCACCCGCCCCCCGGCCGAGTACGCCCCCCGGTTCCCCTCCCTGGCCACCGCCCTCGGCGCGGCGACTGCCGGCGACACCGCCCCGACCGACCTCGACGACCGCGGCTTCTCCCTCGGCCTCGCGTACCTCCTCACCGGCATCGAGGCGCGGGCGTCCCGAGCCGACCAGGGAGCTGGCATGCTGCCGTCATGACACCTGAGGAGCTGCGTGCGCTGTGCCTGGAGTTCAACGGGGCCGAGGAGACGTTTCCGTTCGGGCCGGACACGGCGGTGTTCAAGGTCGGGGGGAAGATGTTCGCGCTCAGCGCGCTGGATCCGGGGCGGTTGCAGGTGAACCTGAAGTGCGAGCCCGACCGGGCGGTGGAGTTGCGCAAGGCGTATCCGGCGATCGTGCCCGGTTGGCACATGGACAAGCGGCACTGGAACACGGTCAGCCTGGACGGCACGCTGCCGGACGACCTGGTCCGGGAGCTGGTGGAGGACTCCTACGACCTGGTGGTGGCGAAGCTGCCGCGGCGGGAGCAGCTGGCGCTGGACTGGCCGGGGGTCGGCCGGGTCCCGTGACATGACGGCCGTGTGTCGTCCCGCTGCGGTGGTGTGACGGTTCGTCGGAGGGCGTTGCCGCAGGTCGGGGGCGGCTGGCAGGGTGGCGGCATGAGTCGTCAGGCCGTCACCGCCGCCCCGCTGCATCCGCTGCTCGCCGAGCGCTGGAGTCCCCGGTCCTTCGATCCGGAGCACCGGCTGACGCAGGCTCAGGAGACCGCGCTGCTGGAGGCGGCGCGCTGGGCGCCGTCGGCGCGCAACGTGCAGCCCTGGCGGTTCCTGGTCGGACACCGGGGCGACGCGACGTTCAAGGGGCTGTTCGAGGCGCTGATGACGGCCAATCAGGAGTGGGCGGGCGACGCCTCGGCGCTGATCGGCGCCGTGGTCGAGGAGCGCCTGGAGGACGGCCGGGCCAACCCCTCCGCGGCCTACGACCTGGGCCAGGCGGTGGCGCACCTGTCGGCGCAGGCCCACGCCGAGGGCCTGCACGTGCACCAGATGGGCGGCTTCCACCCGGAGCGGGTGCGGGCGGCGTTCGGCGTCCCGGAGGGCTTCCTGCCGCTCACGGTCGTCGCCGTCGGCCGCCTCGCCCCGGCGGACCGCCTGCCCCCGGAGCTGCACGCCCGGGAGACGGCGGCCCGTGCCCGGCGCCCGCTCAAGGAGACGGTCTACCACGGTGGTTGGGGCGAGCACTGAGCCCGTCGCGGCCTGGGCTCGGGGGGCTCAGGCCGACCACACCGTGGTGATGTTGCAGAACTCGCGGATGCCGTGGCCGGAGAGCTCGCGCCCGTAGCCGCTGCGCTTGACGCCGCCGAAGGGGAAGGCGGCGTGCGAGGCGGTCATGCCGTTGAAGTACACGGCCCCGGCCTCGAGTTCGGCGACACAGCGCTCGGTCTCCTCCGGGTCCTGGGTCCACACGTTGGAGCTGAGCCCGAAGGGCGAGTCGTTCGCCATCGCCAGCGCCGAGTCCAGGTCGGGCACCCGGTACAGGGTGGCGACCGGTCCGAAGGTCTCCTCCTGGTGGATGCGCATCTCCGGCGTGATCCCGGCGAGCACCGTGGGCTCGTAGAACCAGCCGCCGCCCAGGCCCTCCGGCCGGTGGCCGCCGCAGAGCAGGTCCGCGCCGCGGGCGAGGGCGTCCTCGACCAGGGACTCCAGGTCGGCGCGGCCGCTCTCACTGCTGAGCGGGCCGACCTGGGTGTCCTCGTCCATCGGGTCGCCGACCCTGAGCGCGCGCATCCGCTGCACGAACGCGGCGGTGAACTCCTCGTACACGGCCTCGTGGACGATGAACCGCTTGGCGGCGATGCACGACTGGCCGTTGTTCTGCACCCTCGCGGTCACCGCGACCCGGGCGGCCTCGGCGACGTCCGCGGAGGGCAGCACCAGGAACGGGTCGCTGCCGCCGAGTTCGAGGACCGTCTTCTTGATCTCGTCACCCGCGATGGACGCCACCGACCGGCCGGCCGGCTCGCTGCCGGTGAGGGTGGCGGCGGCGACCCGCGGGTCGCGCAGCACGCCCTCGACCGCGCGGGAGCCGATGAGCAGCGTCTGGAAGCAGCCCTCGGGGTAACCCGCGCGCTGGAACAGCGACTCCAGGTAGAGGGCGGTCTGCGGAACGTTGGAGGCGTGCTTCAGCAGGCCGGTGTTCCCCGCCATCAGCGCGGGCGCGGCGAAGCGGATCACCTGCCACAGCGGGAAGTTCCACGGCATCACGGCGAGCACCGGGCCGAGCGGCCGGTAGCGGACGTATGCGCGGGAGGCGCCGCTGTCCTTCACGTCGGCCTCGTCCGGGTACTCGTCGGCCAGCAGGCCCTCGGCCCGGTCGGCGTACCAGCGCATGGAGCGGACGCACTTGGCGGCCTCGGCCCGCGCCTGGCTGACCGGCTTGCCCATCTCCAGGGTGACGGTCCGTGAGATCTCGTCCAGGTCCTCCTCCAGCAGGTCGGCCGCGCGATGCAGCAGGCGCCGACGCTCGGCGAAGCCGGTGAAGCGGTAGGAGAGGTGGGCAAGGCGGGCCAGCTCCAGGCGGCGGTCGAGCTCCTCGGGGCCGAGCTCCTCGAAGGTGCGTACGGTCTCGCCGGTGGCGGGGTTCACGGTAGCGATGCTCATGCTGCTGCCCGTACCCCTGACAGCAGCGCTTACCCGGCGGCGCGCGCCGGAATCAGCCGGGTGCCACGCAGCGCCTCGGCGTAGGCGGTGTCCGGGTCGAGCCGGCGCAGTTCCTCGGCGATCAGCTCCGAGGTGGGCCGGATCTTCAGCGCGACGACACGGTCGGTCTGGCCGGGCATGGCGAAGTTGGCGACCGGGCCCTCGGGCCGGTCGATGCTGATGTCGCCGTTCTCGGTGGCCAGGCTGACCCGGGTGATCAGCGGGCCCTCCGTGGTGACCCGGCTGACCGGGACGCCGAGGCGCTGCCCGAGCCAGCTGGCCAGCAGCTCCGCGCTCGCGTTGTCGCGCTCGCACTCGACGGTGGCACCGGTCACGGTGGCGCGCGACTGGTCGAGCGCGGCGGACAGCAGCGACCGCCACAGGGTGAGCCGGGTCCAGGCCAGGTCGGTGTCGCCGGGGGCGTAGCTCTCGGCGTGGACGGCGAGGAAGGCGAGCGGGTCGGCCGCGTTGTAGGAGTCGGTGATCCTGCGCTGCGCCAGCTTGCCCAGTGGGTCGCCGGCCGGGTCGTCCGGGGCCTCGTCGGGCCACCACACGACGACCGGCGCGTCCGGCAGCAGCAGCGGCAGCACCACCGACTCGGCCTTCCCGGCCAGTTCCCCGTGCAGCCGCAGCACCACCGACTCGCCCGAGCCGGTCTCCGCACCTACGATCACCTCGGCGTCGAGCCGGGCCTCGGCCCGGGCGCGCGGGGAGCGGCCGGGGCGCCGGACCACGGTGACGATCCGGCAGGGGTGCTCCATGGAGGCCTCGCTGGCGGCCCGGTGCGCGTCGTAGGCGCCGCCCTCGTCGGTGACGATCACCAGGGTGAGCACCATCCCGACGGCCGACGCGCCCGCCGCCCGGCGGGCCTCGATGATGGCGGCGTTGACCTTGCTGGAGTTGGTGTCGGTCAGGTGGATGCGCATCGGAGGTCGGCTCCTGTCTCGCCCGGGACGGATGGTGCTCAGGTTCAAGCGCGTACGGACTCCAGCATCTTCCCCGAAGTGCCCGTCCCGCATCCCTGCTTGATGCTGGGTCATGCTGGACCACGACCGCGATCGCGAGGAGTGCGCCGTGAAACCTGTCGCTCTGTCACCTTCGGCCCGTGAGGCGGCGTTGACGGCCCTGGGCTCGGGCCGGGAGCTGGACGTGCTGGTGGTGGGCGGCGGCGTGGTGGGCGCGGGCTGCGCGCTGGACGCGGTGACCCGCGGCCTGACGGTGGGCCTGGTCGAGAGCAGGGACTGGGCCTCGGGCACCTCCTCGCGGTCCAGCAAGCTGATCCACGGCGGCCTGCGCTACCTGGAGATGCTGGACTTCCGCCTGGTGCAGGAGGCGCTGCGCGAACGCGGGCTGCTGATCCAGCGGCTGGCGCCGCACCTGGTCCGCCCGGTGCCGTTCCTCTACCCGCTCACCCACCGGGGCTGGGAGCGCCCCTACGTCGGCGCCGGCGTGCTGCTCTACGACACGCTGGGGCTGACCTCCGGCACCTCGCGCGGGCTGCCGCGGCACCGGCACCTGACCCGGCGTCAGGCGCTGCGCCAGGTCCCGGCGTTGCGGGAGGACGCGCTGGTGGGGGCCGTGCAGTACTACGACGCGCAGGTGGACGACGCCCGGCACACCATGACCGTCGTGCGGACCGCCGCCGCCTACGGCGCCCAGGTGGCCAACCGGGCGCGGGTGGTGGGCTTCCTGCGCCAGGGCGAACGGGTGACCGGCGCCCGGGTGGAGGACCTGGAGACCGGCCGCCGCTTCGAGGTGCACGCCAAGCAGGTCATCAACGCGACGGGGGTGTGGACGGACGACACCCAGGCGCTCGCGGGCACCCGCGGCCAGTTCCACGTCCGCGCCTCCAAGGGGGTGCACGTGCTGGTGCCCCGGGACCGGGTCAACGCCAGGTCGGGGCTGATCCTGCGCACCGAGAAGAGCGTGCTGTTCGTCATCCCCTGGGGACGGCACTGGGTCATCGGCACCACCGACACCGACTGGGACCTGGACAAGAACCATCCGGCGGTGTCCTCCAGCGACATCGACTACCTGCTGGAGCACGTCAACGCGGTGCTGGCCACCCCGCTGACCCGGGACGACGTCGAGGGCGTCTACGCCGGTCTGCGCCCGCTGCTGGCCGGGGACGCGGCGGAGACCAGCAAGCTCTCCCGCGAGCACCTGGTGGGCCATCCGGTGCCGGGCCTGGTGGTGATCGCGGGCGGCAAGTACACCACCTACCGGGTGATGGCGAAGGACGCCGTCGACGAGGCCGTCCGGACCCTGGAGGGCGTCGTGGTCGGACCCTCGGTCACCCAGGACGTGCCGCTGCTGGGGGCGGACGGCTACCAGGCGCTGTGGAACGCGCGGCACCGGCTGGCGCAGTCCTCGGGCCTGCACGTGGTCCGCATCGAGCACCTGCTGCACCGCTACGGCTCGCTGATCTCCGAGGTGCTGGACCTGGTCGCCGCCGACCCGTCGCTCGCCGAGCCGCTGCCCGGCTCGGACGACTACCTGCGCGCCGAGGTCGTCTACGCCGTCACCCACGAGGGCGCGCGGCACCTGGACGACGTGCTGACCCGGCGCACCCGCGCCTCCATCGAGTCCTGGGACCGCGGCGTGGCCGCCGCGGAGATCACCGCGGCGCTGATGGCCCGTGAACTCGCCTGGGACGCCCAGCAGCAGGCCAACGAGATCGAGCACTACCGCAAGCGGGTGGAGGCGGAGCGGGAGGCGCAGCAGCAGCCCGACGACGCCACGGCGGACGCCGCCCGGCTGGGCGCCCCGGACATCGTGCCGCTGCACTGAGCCGGAGGGGGCTGAGGGATCATCAGGTCATGTCCTCGATCACCGGGCCGCTCAACGTCACCAGCACCTTCGTCACCTTCTTCGCCGTGGTCGGGCCGCCCAAGGTGATGCTGACGTTCGCCCATGTGGCCCGCGAGCGCACCACGTTGGAGGCGCGCCGGGTCGCCCTGCTCGCGTCCGCGGCGTCCGCGCTGCTGGGCGCGCTGTGCGCGTGGACCGCGCCCTACGTGACGGACTTCTTCCACATCAGCGCGGAGTCGCTGGAGCTGGCCGGCGGCATCATCTTCTTCCTGTACGCGGTCGGCCTGGTCCTCGGCATCCACGTGGGCGCGGACAGTCCGGAGGCGGCGGACGGGATGCACCCGCTCATCTCCGGCTTCCGGGAACTGCTGCTGCCGTACGTGGTCAGCCCGCTGGCGGTGACGGCGGTACTGGTGGAGTCGATGACCAAGGAGGGCTGGGGCTGGCGCAGCAGCGTCGTCGCCTCCTTCGTGGCCGTCGCGGTGATCGACGCCATCTGCATGGTGGCCACGACGGGCCTGCTGCGCCGGGTGCACACGACGACGCTCGAGATGGGGTCCCGGCTGCTCGGCCTGCTGCTGGCGGCGGTGGGCGTGGAGCTGTTCCTCACCGGCCTGGACCGCGCCATCGCCAACTGGTCGAGCGGGCCGCACTGACCTGGACCAGGATGAGTTCACGGACTTCGCTTCCCGAGGAGGACGGCGCGCATGTTCCAGATCGTCTGGATCGTCATCGTCGGTTTCGTGCTCGGCCTGCTGGCGCGGGCGATCCTGCCCGGCAGGCAGGCGATCCCCTGGTGGCTGAGCATCCTGCTCGGCATGGGCGGCGCCTGGCTCGGCAACGGCGTCGCGGGCTGGCTGGGCGTGCGCCACACGAGCGGGGTCGACTGGATCCGGCATGCCCTGCAGCTCGGCTTCGCCGTGGCGCTGGTCGCCGTCGGCGCGTCGCTGTGGGCGGCCCGCGGCGGCGGACGGTCCCGCGCCTGATGGGCCGTCAGCAGCCCCGCGTCCGCCGCGTCTATGACCCGCCGGAGGCGGCGGACGGCCTGCGGGTCCTGGTGGACCGCCTGTGGCCGCGCGGCCTGACGAAGGAGCGGGCGGAGGTGGACGAATGGCCCAAGGACCTCACTCCGTCGAATGAACTGCGCCGCTGGTACCACGCGGACAAGGACGCGCGACGTGAGGAGTTCGCGGACCGGTACCGGGGGGAGCTGGCGGCTCCCGCCGCGCAGGAGGCGCTGGCCCATCTGCGGGAGGAGGTCGCCAAGGGGCCGGTGACCCTGGTGACGGCGAACAAGGACCTGACGCACAGTCACGTCCCGGTCCTCGTGGAAGAACTCTCCCACTGACCTCGGCCCCCGCAGGGGCGCTCAGCGGTCCTGGAGGGCGAGGGCCCGAAGGGTGACTTCCGTGGCGAAGCGTTGGTCGGGGTCGGTGAGCTGCTTGCCGAAGACGCGTTCCAGGACCCGCATCCGGTAGCGGAAGGTCTGCGGGTGGACGCCGAGTTGGGCGGCGAGTTCCGCCGCGGTCCCGCGGCTGGCCAGCCAGACGTGCAGGGTCTCCAGCAGCCGCCGGCGCTGCGTGGGGGTGTAGGACTCCAGCGCGCCCAGGTACCTGCGGGCGAACTGGCGGGCCAGGGCCTGGTCCGCGAGCAGCCACAGGGTCAGCAGGTGGTCGTCGGCGTAGCTGAGCGGAGCGTCCGTCAGGGTCAGTGTGTGGCGCGCCCAGCGCAGCGAGTCGCCGGCCTCCGCGAGGGGGACCGTGGGGCCGACGGCCGCCTTGCAGTCCGCGAGGGCCTGCGTCAGCAGGGCCTCCTCCGGTCCGGCGAACGGGCCGGGGACGAGCAGGTGGGGCTCGGGGTCGCTCAGGTCCGCGAGGACGCTGCGGCCGAGCGCCGCCCGTTCCGGGCGGCTGTCGGGGTGGACGGCGACCGGCGTGACGGTCTCCGGGAGCGGCCAGCCCACCTGCTCGGCCAGTTCGGCCAGGGAGCCGTCGGCGAGACCCGCTCCGGAGAGCAGTCGTTGCAGCAGCCGGCGTCGGCGGCCGTCCGGTTCCTCGCCCAGTTCCGCCATCGCCTGCAGATAGCCCTCGCGGGACAGTTCGGCGATCTCGCCCATGTAGGCGAAGAGCGCGTCCGCGAAGGCCATCAGCACCGATGCCGAGAGCCGGTACCGGCGGCCGACGACCACCGCCCGGCGCAGCGCCACCTGGCAGCCGATGCGGTAGGCGTCCTGGAGGGCGTCGAGGCTGCGGCCCTGGTAGGCCTCGAAGCGGCCGAAGCGGCGGCAGATCTCGTCGCGCAGTTCGGTGGCGCTGTTGGGCATCGCGATCTGGTCGACGAAGGCGGCGATGTTCTGCTCGATGCCCAGCCGGATCACGTGTGCCTCCGGGCCGTTGATGAATGCGCCGTACTCGGGGATGGCTCCGGCGATCTCCGCCGCCATCTCCCGTAAGAGGCTGGGCAGTTCCGGGCGCATCACGGCGGCGAGCTCGCGCGGGATCGCGCCGAGCGCCGCTCTGCGCCTGGCTGCCGCCTGCCTGGGCTCCGCCATGCGGCCCCCCTTCGGGGTGTCCCTGCCCCGATCGGACGCGTGCGTACAGGTGTGGTGGTCCGTGCAACATAGACCAGCTCGCGGCGATGTGCACAGCACGCGGACAGGAATTGCGGCGACTGTCCGGTAACCGCACCGGACCTTCCGGCCGATTGCTCACTTTTCGACAACTTGCCTGCGCTGCTTGCTCGTTGGGCGACAAGGAATGGCGTGTCGAAAAGACGAGTTCGCCGACGACCGGCGGAAGTCATTGCCCGCCCCGGTTACCCATGCGTAACGTCCCGCCCGCCAACCCGGTCCGCCCGGACCGGAACGAGCAAGGGAGAGCCGCACCATGCGCAAGATCTCCAAGTCCACCGCCGTCCTCGCCACCGCCGTGGGCTGCGCCCTCGGCGTCGGCGTCACCACCGCGTCGGCCGCCGGCACCTGGACCGTCAGCGGCGGGACCAGCTTCACCGGCAGCGCGTCCAGCCCCACCCTGACGGACAGCCGCTCGGGCGCCAAGCTGACCTGCACCTCGTCCGCGGCCTCGGGCACCGCCGCCAACGGCACGGGGCTGTCCGGCACCGGCATCGCCTCGCTGTCCTCGGTGTCCTGGACCAACTGCACCGGGCCGGCCGGCATCACCTTCACGGTCACCCCGCAGGGTCTGCCGTGGGCGTTCAACGCCGTCTCCTACAGCGCCCCGGTCACCACCGGCACGCTGACCGGGGTCAAGGCCCACATCTCCGGCACGCTGTGCTCGGCCGACTTCCAGGGCGCGACCGCCGGCAGCACCGCCACGCTCAACGGGTCGTACAACAACACCACCCACCAACTCACCATCAGCGGCGGCAACCTGCACGCCTACAACGTCGTCGGCTGCCTCGGCCTGATCGCCAACAACGACGCGGCCACCTACAACGGCGTCTACACGGTCAGCCCCGCGCTGACGATCACCTCGCCGTGACACGCACTTCATGACAACCGCTCCTCCCGGTTCTTGTCATCCGATGACAAGAACCGGGGGGAGCCTCTCGTCCGGGCTCGCACTGACGCTCAACTCCTTGTCCATGATTGCTACTTGCTCGTACTGTCCTGCGCCACGGGACGGGACCTGTCGAAGGGGGGGCTTACATGCGCACGGTCCGCCGTCTGCGCCCGGCACCGGTGCTGACCGCCGTGGTCGTCCTGGCGGGCGTGGTCACCCCGGTCCTCGTCGGCGGTCCGGCGGGGGCCGACATGCGCACCGGGCGGGTCACCGCCGACTACGACTGCACCCGGCAGGGCGGCCCCGGCACCACGAAGCTGACGGTCACCCTGATCCAGGACCTGCCGACCACGGCGACCGCGGGCCAGGACGTGCAGCCGGGAATGCTGACCGCGGAGACCACGCTGCCGCGCGGCGCGCTCCCCGCGGAGGCCACCCGCCTGGAGGGCAGCGCCGACCTCACCGTGACGGCGGGCGGAGCGGACCCGGTCGCCATGCAACTGCCCTGGCCCGGCATCACGTTGACGCCCGTGGAGGTGTCGGCCGACGGTGACGTGCCGCTCACCTTCACCGGTTCGGTGCCGTCCCTGTCGAGCGGCAATCCGGGCACGCTGACGCTGACGCCCGGAGCGCTGGCGGTCCATCTGGGCGCGGCCCTGGACCTGTCGTGCACGCCCGCGGGCACGCCCGATCCGCTCGGCTCGATCGTCTTCACGGCGGACGGGAGTGCGGCCCCGAGCGGCGGCGACAGCGGGAGCGGCAGCCCTGGTGCCGCGCCGACGGACAGCCCAGCCGAAAGCCCGGCCGACGGCCCGACGGACGGTCCGACCGACCAGCCCACGGCCACCCCCACCGACACCCCCACCGACACGCCCACCGACCAGCCGACCGACTCGCCGAGCCCGACGCCCACGCCGGTGTTCCCCTGCCCCACGCCCACGGGCGTCATCGACACCCGCATGTACTCGCCGCTGCCGGACGGGGCGATGGTGATCCCCGGACCGAGCGACCCGCCGCTGGTGGACTCGAACGGCACCCAGTGCGCCAAGGTCGTCGGCTACTCGGACGTCGGCAAGCTGGGGCAGGCCGCCCTGCTGGGGAACCCCGCGACAGGCGTGCGGGCCGACTTCGCGCCGATCCGCTCGGCCTTCCAGTTCTGGTCCTCGCCGGACGGGCTCTCCTTCGACTGGTACATCCAGCAGGACCTGATCGGGAACATGACGCTGCCGCCGATCCGCAGCACCTTCACCACCTTCGGGTTCGTGCCGGTGACCGCCACCATGCACCTCACCCCGGACGGGCCGCTCACCATGGTCATGGTCCAGGACACCCGCGTCTCCCGGATGAGCACCTACACCATCACCGGCAGGCAGTTCCTGCGGTTGAGCGACGTCAGGATCAACGGCACCCCGCTCGACGTCGGCCCCGACTGCCGTACCGTGCGTCCGCTCCAGCTGCGCCTCAGGGCGTACGACCGCTCGCAGCTGCCCGAGGGCTACGACCCGAACACCAACTACAACCTCACCACGGGCGGCCCGATCACCCAGGACGACCTGGTGATCCCGGAGTTCACCGGCTGCCGCAGCCGCGCCGGCGAGGACGTGGACGCGCTGCTCGACGCGAGCGTGTCCGGGCCGGGCAACGCGCTCAACCTCAACCAGGGCGGCATGTGCAACGTCCCGGACCCCGAGTTCTGCTACCCGCTGCCCGTCCCCGCCCTGCCCGTCCGCAAGCCGCCGGGCTACTCCCCCACCCTCGCCCCCGGGAAGTGACATGGGAATCGAAGTGACCGTCGAGGGGCTCACCAAGTCCTTCGGCCGCCAGACCGTCTGGGAGGACGTCAGCCTCACCCTCCCGGCCGGGGAGGTCAGCGTCATGCTCGGCCCCTCGGGCACGGGCAAGACCGTCTTCCTCAAGTCGGTGATCGGACTGCTGCGCCCGGAGCGCGGCCGGGTCCTGGTCAACGGCGTGGACATGGTGGGCGGCCGGGAGCACGAGATCTACGAGGCCCGGAAGCTGTTCGGCGTCATGTTCCAGGACGGCGCGCTGTTCGGCTCGATGAACCTCTTCGACAACATCGCCTTCCCGCTGCGCGAGCACACCCGCAAGAAGGAGGGCGAGATCCGACGGATCGTCATGGAGCGGATGGAGCTGGTGGGTCTGCTCGGCTCCGAGGGCAAACTGCCGGGCGAGATCTCCGGGGGCATGCGCAAGCGCGCCGGACTGGCCCGCGCCCTCGTCCTGGACCCGCAGATCATCCTCTGCGACGAGCCCGACTCCGGCCTCGACCCGGTGCGCACCTCCTTCATCTCGCAACTGCTCATCGACCTCAACGCGCAGATCGACGCGACCATGCTGATCGTCACCCACAACCTGGACATCGCCACCACCGTCCCGGACAACCTCGGCATGCTGTTCCGCCGCGAGCTGGTCGCCTTCGGGCCCCGCGAGCGGCTGCTCACCTCGGACCTCCCGGTGGTGCGCCAGTTCCTCGGCGGCCTGCGGCACGGGCCCATCGGCATGGCCGAGGAGAAGGACCAGGCGGAGCTGGACGCCGAGCGGGAGCTGCTGCCCCCGCCGCCCACCACGGTCCCGCCGCAGCTGCAGCCCTCCCCCGGCCTGCCGCCCCGCGCGGCACTGGAACGGCACCGGCAGCGGGTGGTCGCGTGAGCACCTCGCTGCTGAAGCCGGTCGTCCGGACCTTCGAGGGCGCCGGCGGCTTCTTCTCGCTCGGGGCGGCCACCGTCCGCGACACCCTCCGCCGCCCGTTCCAGTGGCGGGAGCTGGTCGAGCAGTTCTGGTTCGTCGCCAGTGTGACCATCCTGCCGGCGGCGCTCGTGTCGATCCCCTTCGGTGCCGTCATCGCCCTGCAGGTCGGGTCACTGGCAGGCCAGTTGGGGGCCCAGTCGTACACCGGCGGCGCCAGCGTGCTGGCGGTGGTCCAGCAGGCCAGCCCGCTCATCGTGGCGCTGCTGATCGCCGGGGCCGGCGGCTCGGCGATCTGCGCGGACCTGGGTGCGCGGAAGATCCGCGAGGAGCTGGACGCCATGGCCGTCATGGGCGTCTCGCCCGTCCAGCGCCTCGTCGTCCCCCGGGTCCTCGCGGTGACAGCGGTCAGCGTCCTGCTGAACGGCCTGGTGTCGGTGGTCGGCACACTGGGCGGCTACTTCTTCAACGTCATGCTGCAGCACGGCACTCCGGGCGCGTACCTGTCCAGCTTCTCGGCGCTCGCCCAACTGCCGGACCTCTACATCAGCGAGGTCAAGGCGCTGCTCTTCGGCTTCCTGGCGGGGCTGGTGGCCGCGCACCGGGGGCTCAGCCCCAAGGGCGGCCCGAAGGGCGTGGGCGACGCGGTGAACCAGTCGGTGGTCGTCACCTTCCTGCTGCTGTTCCTGGTCAATGTCGTGCTGACCGCCGTCTACCTGCAACTCGTCCCGCAGAAGGGAGCGTGACGCCGTGGCCGTGACGGAACGTCAGGGACCGCTGCGGTGGCTCGACGAGAGCGGCGACCACCTCGTCTTCCAGGCGGGGGCGCTGCTGTGGATCCCGCGCACGCTCCGCCGCTACCTGCGCGAGGTGCTGCGCCTGCTGTCCGAGGTGGTCTTCGGCAGCGGCGGGCTCGGCGTCATCGGCGGCACCGTCGGCGTGATGATCGGCATGACGCTGGCCACCGGCACCGTGGTGGGGCTGCAGGGCTACGCCGCGATGAACGAGCTGGGCACGACGGCGTTCACCGGCTTCGTCTCCGCCTACTTCAACACCCGCGAAATCGCCCCGCTGGTGGCCGGGTTGGCGCTGTCCGCGACGGTCGGCGCGGGCTTCACCGCGCAGCTCGGCGCCATGCGCATCAACGAGGAGGTGGACGCCCTGGAGGGCATGGGCGTGCGCAGTGTCCCCTACCTGGTGACGACGCGGATCATCGCCGGCGTCGTCGCCATCGTCCCGCTCTACGGTGTCGGGCTGCTCTCGTCCTACCTCGCCTCCCGCTTCGTCACCGTCTCGGTCAAGGGCCAGTCGCCGGGCGTCTACGACCACTACTTCAACCTCTTCCTGGCCCCGCAGGACGTGCTTCTCTCCGCCTTCAAGGTGCTGGTCTTCTCGGTCGTGGTGATCCTCGCCCACTGCTACTACGGCTTCCACGCCAAGGGCGGCCCGGCCGGGGTGGGCGTGGCCGTGGGCCGCTCGGTCCGCAACGCCATCGTCGTGATCAGCCTCACCGACTTCTTCCTCTCGCTCGCCCTCTGGGGCGCCACCACGACCGTACGGGTGGCCGGATGAGCGCCCGCAGCCGGACAGCGGGCCGCCGCACGGCCGGGGTCGCCTTCGTCCTGGTGCCGGTGCTGCTGGCCTGGCTCGCCGTCGCCGTCTACGACAAGGACTTCAGCGACGACGCCACGGTGACCGTGCAGACGGACAGCGTCGGCAACCAGATGAATCCGGGAGCGGACGTCAAGCTGCACGGCGTGGTCGTCGGCCGGGTGTCGGCCATCCACTCCGACGGCGACCGCGCCGTGCTGACCCTGGCCATGAACCGCGCCACGCTGGGGCGGATCCCGGCCGACGTGGACGCGCAACTGCTGCCGACCACCCTGTTCGGCCAGCGCTACGTCGCCCTGGTGCCGCACGGCGGCTCAGGAGCCGCGCTGCGGGCCGACGCGGTGATCCCGCAGGACCGTTCGCAGAACGCCGTCGAACTGGAGCAGGTCCTCGACCACCTGCTGCCGCTGCTGGACGACGTCCGCCCGGCCGAGCTGTCCGCCACCCTCAACGCCGTCGCCACCGCGCTCAGCGGCCGCGGGCGGCAACTCGGCCGCACCCTCGTGCAGTTGGACACCTACCTGAAGCGGCTCAACCCCTCCCTGCCGCAGCTGAACCAGGACCTGCACGACCTGGTCCAGGTGAGCGACGCCTATGCGGACGCCGCACCCGACGTGCTCCAGGCGCTGACCGACCTGACCGTCACCAGCTCCACCGTCGCCCAGCAGCAGAGCCAACTCGCCGCGCTCTACGGCGAGGCGAGCACCACCGCCGAGGACACCACCGCCTTCCTGCAGCGCAACCGGGGCACGGTCATCCGGCTCGCCGCGGACAGCCGGGGCACGCTCGGCGTGCTGGCCCGCTACTCCCCCGAATTCCCGTGCACGCTCCGGGCCCTGGCCGACTTCGTGCCGGTCATGGACAAGGCGCTCGGCAAGGGCACGGACCTCCCCGGGCTGCACGTGCGGGTGACCACCGAGCCCTCCCGGGGCGGCTACCGGCCGGGGACGGACACGCCGCGCTTCACCGCCGGCGGCGGCCCCAGCTGCCCGACCACCCCCTACACCGGCCACCCCAACACCCCGCAGGAGAACGCCCTGGTCAACGAACTGCTGGCGGACGGCAGCAGCAGCGCCCAACTGCCCGACTGGAGCAGCCTGCTGGCCGGGCCGCTGTACCGGGGAGCGGGGGTGGACCTCCGGTGAAGCGCCGCAGCCTGACCGGACCGGTCCTCAAGTCGGTCGCCTTCATCGCCGTCACCGCCGTGTCCACCACCGCCCTCGCCTTCGCCGTCGCGGACACCGGCGTCGGCGACACCGTCGGCTACAACGCCCGCTTCACCGACGTCACCGGGCTGCGGGCCGGGGAGAGCGTCCGCATCGCCGGGGTCCGCGTCGGCGAGGTGGACAGTGTCCGCGTCGTGGACCGCGACCAGGCGCTCGTCCACTTCTCGGTGCTGCGCGACCAGCCGCTCCCCGCCTCGGCCACGGCCTCCGTGAAATACCTGAACATGGTGGGCCAGCGCTACCTCTCCCTCGGCCGCGGCGTGGGCCCCGTGGACGAGAGACTGCCCGTCGGCGGCACCATCCCGGTCGACCGCACCCAGCCCGCGCTCGACCTGACCCGGCTGTTCAACGGCTTCCAGCCGCTGCTCCAGGGACTGGACCCGGACCAGACCAACCGGCTCGCCCAGGAGATCGTGCAGGTGCTCCAGGGCGAGGGCGGCACCGTCACCGGGCTGGTGCACGACCTCGGCGAGCTGACGACCACCCTGGCCGCCAAGGACCAGGTGGTGGGATCGGTCATCGACAACCTCAGCCAGGTGCTGCAGACCGTCAACTCCCACCAGGCGGGTTTCACCGACCTGGTGGCCACCCTGCAGTCGCTGGTGAGCGGCTTCGCCGCCGACCGCGAGCCGATCGGACAGGCCGTCAGTTCCCTGGCGCAGCTGACCCGGTCCACCTCCGGACTGCTCCAGCAGGGCCGCGAACCGCTCAAGGACGACATCGCCCAGCTGGGCCGGCTGTCGGCGAACCTCGGCGCGGACACCCCGGCCCTGACGAACTTCCTGCAGAAGACGCCGCAGAAGATGACCGCGGTGGGCCGCGCCGTGTCCTACGGCTCCTGGCTCAACCTCTACCTGTGCCAGGCCACCGTCACCGGGGTCGCCACCTCGGACGGCAGCCCCGCCCCCACCGGCATCGCGATCACCGAGGCGAGGTGCCGCTCGTGAGACCACCGCTGTTCACCCCGCTGCGCCGCCGCAACCAGGCCGCGGTCGGCGTCGTCGGCCTGGCGCTGTGCGCGGCGGTGGCCATCGCCGGGTACAACGCCGACGCGCTGCCGCTGATCGGGGATCAGGGCACCTCCTACAGCGCCTACTTCAGCGAGGCGGCCGGGCTGCGCTCGGGCGACGAGGTCCGCGTCGCGGGCGTCAGGGTCGGCCAGGTGGACTCGGTCACCCTGGACGGCGCCCAGGTCAAGGTCGGCTTCCGGGTGCAGCACGCCTGGGTCGGCGACGCCACCACCGCCTCCATCGGCATCCGCACCCTGCTCGGGGCGAAGTTCCTCGCCCTCGACCCGCGCGGCACCGTCGCCCAGGACCCGCGCCGGACCATCCCGCGCAGCCGCACCACCGCCCCGTTCGACGTCACGCAGGCCCTCAACGGCCTGGGCCGGACGCTGGGTTCGGTCGACTCTGCGCAGCTGGCGCAGTCCTTCCAGGCGCTCTCGGACGCCTTCAGGGACACCCCGCCCTCGGTGCGGCAGGCGGCCACCGGCCTCGCCGCCCTGTCCAAGACGGTCTCCAGCCGCGACGCCGCCCTGGCGAAACTGCTGTCCGCGAGCGACAGCCTGACCGCCACCGTCCAGCAGCAGAACAGCAGGCTGGCCGCCCTGATCGACGACGGCGACCTGCTGCTGGGCGAGGTGCAACGGCGCCGCGACGCGATCCACGCCCTGCTCACCGGCACCGTCCAGCTCTCCGTCCAGCTCAGCGGTCTGGTCGCCGACGACCAGCGGCAGCTGGGCCCCACCCTGCAGGCCCTGGGCCGGGTGACCTCCGTGCTGGACGCGAACCAGAAGCAGCTGGACAAGGTCCTCGCCCTGGCGGGCCCCTACTACCGGCAGGTCAACGACACCCTCGGCAACGGCCGCTGGTTCGACTCCTACCTGTGCGGGGTGATCCCGGCGAACTACCTGCCCGGGGCCAAGTCCCCGACGAAGTGCCTCGGAGGTGCGCAGTGAGACCCTCCCGCGCCCTGGCCGCGCTGGGGACCGCCGTGCTGGTCGCGGTGAGCTGCGGCAGCAGTACCGGCCTGTCCCCCTTCGGCGGCCACGGCACCCGGATCACCGCGTACTTCGACCGCACGGTCGGCCTCTACGCCGGGTCCGACCTGCGCGTCCTCGGCGTCAAGGTCGGCTCGGTGGACTCGGTGCGGCCGCAGGGCACCCGGGTCGCGGTCACCATGACGGTGGATCAGGGGATCAGGGTCCCCGCCGACGCGTCCGCCGTGCTGGTGGCGCCCAGCCTGGTCGCGGACCGCTACGTGCAGCTCACCCCCGCCTGGACCGGTGGCCCCGTGATGCCGGACCACGGCACCATCCCGCAGGCCCGCACCGCCGTCCCAGTCGAGATCGACCAGCTCTACGCCTCCCTCGGCAAGCTCGCCCAGGCCCTCGGCCCGCAGGGCGCCAACGCCGACGGCGCCCTGTCCGCGCTACTGGACACCGGGGCCGCGAACCTCCGGGGCAACGGCTCCGCGATCGGCGACTCGATCGCCCAGTTCGGCGCGGCCGCCCGGACCCTCAACGGCAGCAGCAGCCAGCTCTTCGCCACGCTCGGCCAGTTGCAGTCGTTCACCGGCATGCTCAAGCAGCACGACACCCAGGTGCGCTCGGCCACCGAACGCCTGGCGACCGTCTCCGGCTTCCTCGCCGCCGACCGGCAGGACCTGGCCGACGCCCTCGCCCAGTTGGCCACCGCCCTCGCCCAGGTCGAGGACTTCGTCCGCGACAACCGGGCCCAACTCTCCTCCGCTGTCGCCCAGTTGCTGCCGATCACGCAGACCCTGGCGAACCGGCGCGCGTCCCTGGGCGAGCTGCTGGACACCGCGCCGCTCGCCGCGGACAACCTGCTGGCCGCCTACAACCCGGCCACCGGCGCCATCAGCGGTCGCGCCGACCTCAACGAGCTCAGTCTGCCCGTGCCCTTCGGCCTGGCGGGAGGAGGCCGATGACCCGCCGCCTGCTGCACAGCTGCTGCCTGCTGCTGGCCACCGCCCTCGGCGCGGCCGGCTGCTCCTCCGGCTACGCCGGTCTGCAGGACGTGCCGCTGCCCGGCGGCGCGGACCTCGGCAGCCATCCGTACCAGGTCACGGCACAGTTCGCGGACGTGCTCAGCCTCGTCCCGCAGGCCGCCGTGCGGGTCGACGATGTGGCGGTGGGCCGGGTCACCGACATCTCCCTGACCGGGGACGGAAGTTGGAACGCCGTCGTGACCATGGAGATCAACGGGTCGGTGCGCCTGCCCGCGGACGCCTACGCCTCGCTGCAGCAGTCGAGCCTGCTCGGCGAGAAGTACGTCGCCCTGTCCGGGCCGCCCGCCGGGCGGTCCGCCACCGGCGTCCTGGCCGACCACGACGTCATCCCGCTGTCCCGTACCAACCGCTCCGCCGAGGTGGAGGAGGTCTTCGGCTCGCTTAGCCTGCTGCTCAACGGCGGCGGCATGCAGCAGCTGAAGACCATCAGCACCGAGCTCAACGAGGCGCTGGCGGGCAACGAGCCGGAGGTGCGCGACCTGCTGGGCCGGATGCGCACCCTGGTCGGCCAACTCGACGGGCACCGGGCCGACCTGACGGCGGCTCTGGACGGCGTCAACCGGCTCTCGGTCACCCTGGCCCAGCGCGACCAGCAGCTCGGCGACGCCCTGGACCGGCTCAGCCCCGGCCTGAAGGTGCTGGACCAGCAGCGCGGCCGACTCGTCACCATGCTTCAGGCGCTGGACACCCTGTCCACGGTGGCGGTGGACACGGTCAACCGCTCCCAGGCCGACATGGTGGCCGACCTGCGGGCGCTGGCGCCCTCCCTGCGGCGCCTCGCCGACGCCGGGAGGGCGCTGCCGCAGTCCCTTCAGGTGCTGCTCACCTACCCGTTCACCGACCAGGTGCTCAACGGTGTGAAGGGCGACTACCTCAACACCTACCTGACCCTGGCCGCCGCGCCCGCCACCCAGGTCATCCCGGCGCTGCTGCCCCAGGACAGCATCTACCCGCAGCCCGTCGTCCCCCTGGTCCAGCCCCAGCTCCAGTCCCAACTCCAGCGTCCGACGGGAGGGAAGCGCTGATGCGTCGTGCGGTGCTGCTCAAGAACTCCGCCTTCGTGGCCCTGTCCGTCCTGGTCCTCGGCTTTCTCGGGGTGCGCTACGCGGATGCCGGGCGGTGGCTGGGCGTGGACGGCTCCTACACCGTCACCCTCGACCTGCCCGAGACCGGCGGCCTGTTCCCGAACGCGGACGTCACCTACCGGGGCGTCTCGGTGGGCCGGGTGGGAGCGATCCGGCTCGGCGGCGACGGCGTCCAGGCCGAGCTGCGGCTGCGCGACGGCGGCCCGCGCATCCCCAAGGACCTCAAGGCCGTCGTCGCCGACCTGTCCGCGGTGGGCGAGGAGTACGTGGACCTGCAGCCGACCACCGACCAGGGCCCCTACCTCGCCGACGGCGACCAGGTCCCGGCGAGCGCCGCCACCGTGCCGCGGCCGGTGACGGACGTGCTGGGCAGCGTCGACGCGCTGGCCGCCTCCGTGCCGCTCGCCTCGCTGCGCACCGTCGTCACCGAACTGGGCGACGCCTTCGCCGGGCAGGGCCAGAACCTCCAGGTGCTGCTGGACGACGGCAGCCGGTTCACCGGCGCGGCCACGCAGGCCCTGCCCGCGACGACGGCACTGATCGGCGACGGCGCCACGGTGCTGCGCACCCAGTCGGACGAGGCCGGGGCGCTCCGTCAGTTCGCCACCGGCGCCCGGCAGTTGGCCGCGCAGCTGGCCGCCTCCGACGGCGACCTGCGCCGCCTGATCGCGACGGCGCCGCTGGCCGCCACCCAGGTCGACCAGCTGGTCCAGCAGGTCGGCCCCGACCTGGGCGTGGTCCTGGGCAACATGCTCACCACGGCCGACGTCGCGGTCACCCGGCAGCGCGGCGTCCAGGAGCTGCTGGTGCAGCTCCCGCGCGTGGTCACCGCCGGAGCGACCGCGATCGACGGGCAGGGCGCCCACCTCGGCATGGCCGTCACCTTCTTCTCGCCGCTGCCCTGCGTCCAGGGCTACGGCGGTACCAGGCACCGCAGCGGCACGGACACCACCGACGCGCCCTGGAACACCGCCGCGGGCTGCACCGCCCCCGCGAGCAGCGGCACCGACGTACGCGGCAGCGGCCGATGAGGC
>NZ_JBHSQJ010000131.1:45365-52221 GCF_042658505.1 Streptacidiphilus monticola
CCTGGTGGGCGCTGCCCAGCGGCGGCGGCCCCGCGGCCGACCCAATGCGCAGCCGCGCCGCCGCGCTCAGCGCGGGCCGCGCCGGCCTGACCGCCCTCAGCGGCGCCGACGCACACGACCCAGCCGCCTCGCTCCGGGCCTGGCTCGACGCCAGCACCGGGACCCTGCACGACAGCCTGACGCAGGGCCGCCCGGCGGCCCTCNCGCCTCCACCGGCCCCGACGGTGTCCCGCCGCCACCGGAACGGTCACCGCCGCCGGACTCACCGCCTTCGACTCCGCCGCCGGCACCGCCGCCCTGGTGGCCACCGTGGAGGTCGGCACGACGGTCACCGGCAGCACCGCGCCCGATGTCCAACGGCGGCGCCTCGACGCCGGGTTGGTGCTGAGCGCGGGCCGCTGGCGGATCGGCTCGCTGACCGCCGTGCCCGATGACGCCGCACCGCAGCGCAACACCGACCCGGCAGCCGCGCAGGTGGCCGCCGTGATCGGCCCGGCCGTCGCCCGGATCCTCTCCTACACACCGGACGACCTGGACGGCACCGACCAGGCCGCCCGCCGGCTCCTCGGCGGCGGCGCGGCCGCCCAGTACCAGGCGCTGTTCGGCCGGATCCGGCAGCAGGTCGCCGCCCAGCAGCTGAGCCTGCGCACCACGGTGGTGCGGATCGGCGTCGGCGAGCTGACCGCGGACCGCGCCGAGCTGCTGGTGTTCGTGGACCAGACCGCCCAGCGGGCCGGCCGCGCGGCCACCACCGTCGGCGGCCAGCTGGCGGTCGTGGCCCAGCGCCGGGACGGCCGCTGGAGCATCACCCAACTGTCGGAGCGATGAGGGGATCTGACGTGACATCAGCATGGCGGCTGACCGCCGCCCGGGCCGCGGCCCTGCTGGCCGCGGGCGCGGCGGCCTGGGGCGGCTGGTCCTGGTACGCGGCGGCCCACGACAGCCGCGCGGCGCTGGCGCTGACCCGGGACCAGGTGCTGGCCGCGGGCGAGCAGGCGGTGCAGAACCTCAACACCCTGGACTGGTCGCACCTGGACTCCGGCCTGGCCCTGTGGGACCAATCCACCACCGGCGACCTGCACACCCAACTGGCCCAGGGACGGGCCGACTTCACCAAGCAGGTGGCGCAGGCCCGCACGGTCACCACCGCCCGGGTGCTGGACGGCGCGGTCACCGAGCTGGACCCCGGCGCCGGTCGCGCGGCCGTGATGGTCGCCCTGCAGATCACGGTGACCCCGGACGGCGGCACAGCCGCCGTCAAGCAGAGCCGGATGCTCGGACAGCTGACCCGAACCCCCCAGGGCTGGAAGCTCAGCGCCCTGCAGCAGGCCCAGGCCCAGTGAGGAGCCAGCGGTGACCACCACCCGTCACCTGATCGAACGTCAGCGCCGCCTGGCCACCCGGCCCGCCCCCGCCAAAACCGTCGAGCCGGTCGAACCCGTAGAGGTGGTCGCGCCCGCCGGACCCGTCGAACCCGCCCGGGCGAGCGGGAGACTGCGCCGCGCCCCGGGCGCGCTCGCCTGGCTGGCGTTGCTGACCGTGCTGCTCGGCGCGGCGGCCGGCCTCTGCTTCGTCCGCGCGTCCGCCCTCCAGGACCGCCCGGCGCTGCGCAACTCCGCCCTCACCGACCCGGCGGCCACGGCGGGCGTCAAGGGCGCGGTCACGGCCGCCGTCAACTCCCTCTTCTCCTACGACTACACCGACCCCTCCCGCACCGACACCGCCGCCGGGCGGCTGCTGACCGGTAGCGCCGTGCGGCAGTACGCCGCCCTGCTGGCCCCGGTCAAGCAGCAGGCGACCCAGCGGAAGCTGGTGCTGACGACCACGGTGACCGGCTGCGGCGTCGAGCAGATGCAGGGCGACCGCGCCCGGCTGCTGGTCTTCGCCGAGCAGCGGGACACCAGCACGGCCGCTTCGGGCGGCAGCACGGAAGCCCCGGCGATGTTCGCCGTGACGGCCGTCCGCTCGGCCGGAACCTGGCGGATCAGCGCGATCGACACCTTCACCGGCTAGGGCCGCGCCTGCGCCACCGAGCCCTTCCTCAGGGGCGGACGGGGACGGGTGGGACGAGCGAGGCGGGCGAGCACCGCGGGTTCGTCGCACAGACGATGAAGGTGCGCAGGCCAGACGGCTCGGCCAGCTGGACCCGCCACATGGTCGGGTAGCTTCGGCCGCAGAAGGCGCAGACGGCCTGCGGCCGAGGGGCAGGGACGGGAGTGGGGACCGGGGCCGGCGGCCAGGGCCTCGGCGGCCCGGACCCTGCGCCCGACCCGGGAGGCGGGGGTGCGGTGGGCCGGGGCGGCGCGCTCGGCATCGGCGGCACCGGGGTCGGGGGCCCGGGCGGCACCGCGGGCGCGGGAGGCATCACGGGCGCGGGCGGCATCGGAGCCGCTGCCTGCCAGATCGTCGCGCCGCGTACCGGGCTCCGGTAGTCGTAGCCGCACTTCGCGCACGTGAGCAGGAGGGAGTCCGAACACATCTCGCCGCACTCGGGGCAGAACGTCACCGGCTGCTCGTTCGCCCGGGTGCTCTCGCAGCGGCCGCACACGTAGTCCGGCTCCAGCTTGGCCTGCCGGAAGACGGTGCTGAAGACCTTGAACGCGCTGGGCTCGCCGTGCCCGGCGTACAACGAGCCCAGGGAGACCAGGGCCTTGATGTTGCGGTTCCGCTGGCGCAACCGCTTCAGGTCGAGGTTCACCACCTTGGGATGCCGACAGTCGACGCAGACGCACAGGGTTCGCAGGGGCAGCGCGGACCTGATGCTGTACTGCTGGTGCAGGACCTCGAAGGTCCGGACGTACTCCTGCGGCACGTCCACCCGGACGCCGCCCCTGCCCCCGACGCTGAGCCGACGCTCCACGAGAGCCGCGAACTCCAGCCCTTGGGCGACCAGTTGCGGCGGCACGCTGCCCGGCCGGGCACTGACCATCACCGGAATGGTGAGCAGCGCCCGGACCGAGGCCATGTCGAGGACGGCGACACCCGACGCCGAGGCGAACACCACGTGGTCCACGCCGTCCCAGGCGACGGGGGTTGCCTGCTGCGGCCTGCCGCCCAGTCGCCCGGAGATCGCCGCGACCGCGTTTCCGAGGACGCGCTGTCCGACCGCGTGGCCCTGCTCGACCGCCTGCACGCTGTTCCCGCGGAACCACCAGCGCGGTGCCGGAAATCCCGGCGCGGCCTGCGGATCGAGCGCGCCCAGAGCGCGGTCCAACTCCCCCAGCAGCGTCTCGAACGCAACGCGGTAGGGCTCCTGGACGCCCACCATGACGACGGACACGGCCCTGTCGGTCGCGCGCACGGCGAGTCGGCAGGAGTCGGCCTCAGCGGTGAGGTCGATCCGCACCGACACGGGGACCTCGTCCGGCATCATCACCGAGCGGACGGCCGAACCCCGTTGGGCCTCAAGGACGGAGGCCCACTCCGAGGTGACCTGGTAGCTCTGCCGACGCAGCACGTCGAGGGCGACGGCGCGCACGCGTGCGGAGTCCACGCCCAGGCGGCGTTCGGCGTCCAGGACGATCGAGGGCATCACACCTCCACAGGACCGGTGTGTGTCGGTGAGGGGCGCACCTCAGACCGCACTGTCCCAGATGGATTCATTGAACTCCTCCACCTGCTCCTGCATCTCGGCCACGGTCTCGGCCTCGAACTCCTCCGCCTGTTCCACGATGTCGGCCTGGACCTCCGCCGCGAAGTCCTCCCCGTCCCCGCTCTGCGCGAGGTAGTCGTCCCAACTGACCATTTCTCCTCCTGGCATGCGTCGTGCTGTGGCCGGCGCTGACGGGATGTCAGCGCCGGGTCAAAGTGCCGTCCAGTCCGTCCTGGGTGGCGTGCAGGGAGCCGTCGTCGTTCAGGGTCAGGATTCCGTAGCCGGGCAGGGTGGACGACGTACCCGGACCGGGTCAGCACCGAGGTCGCGTCCAGGGCTCGGGGCGATGCCGAAGTCGATCAGCCGCGGCCCGTCCAGGGCCAGCGGCACGTTGGACGGCTTCACGTCGCGGTGCACCAGGCCGAGTTCGTGCACCGCTGCCAGCGCCTCCGCCAGACCGGCGCCCAGCGTGCGCACGGCGCCGACCGGCAGCGGACCGAACCGCCGCACTGCGGCGGACAGCGCGGGACCCGCGACGAAACCCGTGGCCACCCACGGCCGTTCGCCCTCGGTGTCCGCGTCCAGTAACCGGTGCCGTCCAACGCCCGCCGACCCGGCGGGCGGCGGCGACCTCCTGCCGGAACCGCTGCCGGAACTCCGGGTCCGCCGCGAACTCGGGACGAACCGTCTTGAGCGCCACGGTCCGTCCGCCCGTCGTGCGGCCGAGGAAGACCTGCCCCATCCCCCGGACCCGAGCCGCGCCACCACCCGGAAGGGACCCATGCTCGGCGGACATCCTGTGCGAGAGGTTCCAACTGCCACCGATCCTCGGTTGGTTGCGACCAGGCGGCGATCCTAGCCAGAGGTTGCGGGCCGGTCCATCACAACTTCTTCACGCTCCCATGAGCGATCCTCATAGGGGTGGACGGACGGGTGGACAGAAGGGCGACCGGCCGCAACGATCATGCCCGACACGTTTTCTCCGCAACAGGAGGAGAGCCCTTTCCATGCGCGTGACGCTTGCTCAACTGCGGGCGCTGGTCGCCGTGGTGGAGGAGCAGGGCTTCGTCGCCGCCGCGACGAAGCTGGGCGTGACCCAGGCCGCGGTCTCGCACGCCATCGCCGCGTTGGAGAAGGCCGTGGGCGCACCCGTCGTCCTGCGCGGGATACGTCCCGTGAGTCCGACCGCGCTCGGGCGCCGGTTGCTGCAGCACGCCCGGAGCGCCGTGAGCGAGGCGGAGGCGCTGGAGGAGGCCGCCGCCGCGCATGTCGCCCGCGTCCACGGCCATGTCGTGGTGGGCGCCCCGCCGACGGTGTACCACGGCCTGCTGCCCGCGTTCACCTCCCTGTGGCAGGCCGCCTGCCCGCGCGTCGAGGTGAGCACCCTGGAGGGCGAGGACGGCGAGGTCGCCGGATGGCTCGCCGCCGGAACAGTGGACCTGGCCGTCCTCGTCGACCCCGACCCCGTCCCGGACGGCGCGGTCCTGCTGCTGCACGACGACTTCCGCGTGGCCCTCGCCACCGACCACCCGCTGGCCGGGGAGGCGGCGGTGCGGTTCGAGGACCTCGACGACGACTCCATGCTGCTCTCGGACGGCGGCGTCGAACGCTACCTCCGCGAGATCCACGACGCGGTCGGCCGCGGCTACCAGGCTCCGCGCCGGGTGCGGGGATTCGCCACCGTCCTGGGCATGGTCCAGGCCCGGCGCGGCATCGCCGTTGTCCCCGGACTGGCCCAACTCATGCTCCCCCAGGGCACCGTGCTCGCCGGGCTGCTTCCGACGGCCCGTCGCCGCCTCTACCTCAGCGGCCCGCCGACCGGACCGTGGCTCGACGCCGTCGACGCCATGGTCGAGACCCTGCGCCCCCTCCTGCCGCTGGACCCGGCCCGCCCCCTCGCCGGCCTGGACGCCCCACCGGATCCGCGCCGCGGCGCGGGGAAGGGCCTCCCCCTGCCGACTTGACCAGGCGACGTGCCGGCGATGGAGCCGGCGGGTCGCTGAGGAGGAGGGGATTTCGTGTCAGTCGCTGACAGAACTCTTGCCAGCGGCTGATCATCGCGCTCTGATATCCGCATGCACCAGAGCCGCGGCCTGCGCGCAGCGAGGAAGCTGCGCACGAGGGAAGCGCTGCGCGACGCAGCGCTCGACCTGTTCGTCCGTCAGGGATACGACGCCACCCGGATCGACGAGATAGCGGAGGCCGTCGAGGTCTCGCCGCGGACCTTCTTCCGGTACTTCGAGACCAAGCAGGACGTGCTGCTCTCGGTCGTCCGCGAGGCCTCCGCCGTGGCGCTGGCGGAGCTGGAGCGCAGACCGGCGGCGGAGCCGCCGCTGGCCGCACTCGGGGCGGCCGCCGACTTCGCCGTCCGCGACGTCGTGCGACGGCTCCCGGCGCACGCGGGCGTGGAGCTGTACCTGCGGGTCCTCGGGCTGCTCTACGACCACTCGGGGCTGGCCACCGCGCACACCCGGCTGCTGCGCGAGCACGCCCTCGCGGCGGCGCAGGTCCTGGCACGCCGTCAGGGCGTGGACCCGACCCGTGACCTGCGTCCGCAGGTCCTCGCCGCCGCGCACACGGCGGCGCTGACCGAGGCTCACCACGCCTGGCACGATGCGGGCCGGGCCGACCTCGACGCGCTGCTGGCCGCGATCCACGCCCACCTGGACGCGCTGCCCCAGGCCCTGACCGAGCGGTGGTCCGCCGATGTCTGACCTCGACGACCGCCGCACGGCAACCCCGGCGGAGGATCTCCAACTCCACTCGGGATACGGCGACCTGGGCCCGCACGGCGTCCTGGTGGGCATGGACGGCAGCCGCACGTCGGTGCGCGCGGTGGACTTCGCCCTCGGCTACGCGGCCCGGTCCCGGACCAGGGTGATCGGCCTGTACGTCCGCCCTGCCGCGTTCGGCGCCACCGGCCTCGTCGCGGGCGCGGCCCCGTTCGCGGAGGGCGCGTTCGACGAGATCGCGGCGGAGCTGCGGGACTATCTCGCGTCCCGCGCGGGTGAGTTGGGCCTGCGGCACGGGTTCGCGGAGGTGCGCGGGGATCCCCTGCGGGAGCTGAGGCGGGTGGCCCGGGCTCTGCGCGTGGACGCCATCGTGGTCGGCGCGTCCAGCCGTCTCGACCACCGCCTCTGGGGCAGCGTCGGCGCCTCCCTCGCCAAATCGGCCCGCCACCCCGTCATCGTCGTGCCCTAGCCTCTGAACGGCGGTCAGCCCCCCTCAGGGGCGCGGGGAACTGCGCGAGCAACCCACCACTCG
>NZ_JBHSQJ010000132.1:0-5030 GCF_042658505.1 Streptacidiphilus monticola
GGGCGGGCCCGCTCCCGGGGCGGGGGAAGGTGCTCCGGGGCGCGGCTTCGGCCCGGAGGCGGAGAGCGCGGTGCCCGAGGCTGGGGGCTCTGCTACGGGCGGCGGCGGGGTCGGCCGGGACGCGGGTCCCGGGCTCGGGGCTGAGGGCTCGGCCCTGCCCGCGGATGCTCCGCCGCCCTGGCTGGAAGGCCCGGCGCCCCGAGACGGAGGCGCCCCCGCCCCGGGGGCCGAGGATGGTGCCCCCGGTCCCGCAGGCCACGGCGCAGCCCCCTCAACGGGCTCAACGGGCGGCGATCCGTCCGTGGGAAACCAACCTCCGGTCGAGTGGGGGATCGTCGGAGCGGTCCCACCACCGCCAGGTCCTGAACCGTCCCCAGGTTCCCCGGAGCCGCCACCGTCCGCACCGCTCCCCGGGGCCGTCGGGCCGCGTGGGCATGCCGGGCGCTTGCTGCCGAGGCCGTGTGACGCTCCCGCTGACGGTGGTTCGGCCGCCGCGCGGATGGGGGCGGGAAGGCACGCGGCCCACCCCGGTGGCGGGTCCGCCGGCGCGCCGGCGGAGTCGTGGATCCTGCAGCTGCTCGCCGCGCCCCGGACCGCATCGGAGGCCGAGGGGCAGCCGCGCGTCCTGGTCCTCGGGCCGGTGGAGGTCGTGGACGCGCCCGTCGCCGAGGCGGAGTGGGGCGCCTACGTCCGGGCAGCCGTGCAGGACGAGGCGACGGTGTCCAGCGACTGGCAGGAGTTCCAGGCCCTCTACGCCCGCGGCATCGCCGAGCGCGGCGCGGCCGGCGACACCGCGCTCGCCCGCGCGCTGGCGCTGGTCCGTGGCGCCCCGTTCGCGGAGGTGACCGGCCCGGACTACGCCTGGGCGGAACCGTTCCGGACGGCCATCGCCCAGCAGATCGTGGACGCCGCCCATGAGTTGACGCTGCGTCGGCTGCGGATGGGGGACCACCGGGGTGCCGAGGCCGCGGCAGCCCGGGGGCTGGTCGTCGCGCCGCAGGCGCAACTCCTGCTGCGGGACCTGCTCTGCGTGCACGCCGACGAGCGGGCCACCGCCGCCCTGCAGCGCACCGCGGCCCGTCTGGAACGCCTGGCGGCCCAGGACGGCGCCAGGCTGGAGGCGGAGAGCACCGCCCTCCTCAGCGAACTGCGCGGAGGTGAACCGGCCTGGTCCTGACGTCGGGAGACTCGACCTGCCACACGGGACGCGCGGCGGCCGGGTGTCGGCGGCGACGAGCCCCAACGCGTGCCGCCCGCCGGAGGCCGCGGTCGGCCATGCCGGCGCGGGGTGACGCAGGCCGTGGTGGCCGTCGTGGGGAACGACGGTCGCCCGACTCGTCCCCGCGTGGGCCTACCAGGCGTGCGAGCGGTAGTCCTTGAGGAAGACGCCGTACAGATCCTCGCCCAACTCGCCGCGCACGATGGGGTCGTAGACCCGGGCCGCGCCGTCGACCAGGTCCAGCGGGGCGTGGAAGCCGACGTCGGCGAGGCGCATCTTGTCCGGGTGCGGGCGCTCGTCGGTGATCCAGCCGGTGTCGACCGCTGTCATCAGGATGCCGTCGGTCTCCAGCATCTCCTGGGCGCTCGTGCGGGTGAGCATGTTGAGGGCGGCCTTGGCCATGTTGGTGTGCGGGTGGCCGGGGCCCTTGTAGCCGCGCCCGAACTGGCCCTCCATCGCGGAGACGTTGACGACGTACTTGCGCCGTGCCGGGGACGCGGCCATCGCCGGGCGCAGCTTGCTGACCAGGATGAAGGGGGCGGTCACATTGCAGAGCTGGACCTCCAGCAGCTCGATCGGGTCCACCTCGTGGACCTTCTGGCTCCAGCTGTTGGAGTCGTGCAGGTCCGGCACGAGGCCGCCCGCGTCGATGGCGACCTCGCCGGCACGGATCAGCGCCGGGGCGGCCGAACCGCTGGTCAGCGCGAGCGCCGTGAGCGCCTCCGCGCTCAACTCCCGCGCCGGGCCCGTGTTCTGGCTCGGCAGCATGGGCTGGCGGCTGAGGTCGAAGCGGCCCAGCACGACCGAGGCGGGCAGTTCGCCCTTGGGCAGCGGGGCGTCCTCGGCGTTGATCAGCTCCTGGTAGGCCTGGGGGGACCGGCGCACGGTCTGCGCGGCGTTGTTGATGAGGATGTCGAGCGGGCCGGCGGCCGCGACCTCCTCCGCCAGCCCCAGCACCTGGGAGGGGTCGCGCAGGTCCAGGCCGACGATCTTCAGCCGGTGCAGCCACTCGTGGCTGTCGGGCATGGCCGTGAAGCGGCGGACGGCGTCGTTGGGGAAGCGCGTGGTGATCGTGGTGTGCGCGCCGTCGCGCAGCAGTCGCAGCGCGATGTACATCCCGATCTTCGCCCGGCCGCCGGTCAGCAGCGCCCGACGCCCCGTCAGATCGGTGCGGGCGTCCCGCCGGGCCCGGTTGAAGGCGGCGCACTCCTGGCACAGCTGGTGGTAGAAGGCGTCGACCTCGACGTACCGCTCCTTGCAGATGTAGCAGCACCGCGGGCGCTCCAGGACGCCGGCGATGGCGCCGGAGGCGGAGCTGGTCAGCTGCAGGCCCTGCGTCTCGTCGTCGATCCGGTTGGCGGCGCCGGTCGCGGTGCGCTCGGTGACCTCGCGGTCGTTGGCGGTTTTGGCCGCGCGGCGCTCCTGGCGGCGGCGCTGCTTGACCTCGCGGTAGAGGTCGGAGGTGGCACGGCGCAGGGTGACCGCGTCGGGATGGTCGAGCGGGAGCTGCTTGAGCTCCTCGATCGTGGCGAGAACGAGCCGGAGGCGCTCGGGGTCGATGCCGGGGTGCTCGGCCTCGTCGGCGGCCTGGTCGGTCGGGCGGAGGTCGGGTCCTGCGGTCATGGCCTGCTCTGCGCTCGGTCTCTGTGCTCGGGAACGGTGGACGACGGTCCGGGGGTCGAGGTCGAACCCTATTTCGTCGGGGCGGCCGAGCCCAAACGCAGCCGCCGGACGACCTCGCCGAGGCCCTCGGCGAGCACGGCCCGCTGCTCGGGGGTGAGCACGTCGATCAGCGCCTCGCGCACGGTGGTGACGTGGCCGGGCGCGGCCTGGCGCAGCTTCTCCCGGCCGGCCTCGGTGAGTACGGCGAAGACGCCGCGGACGTCGCTGGGACAGGAGCGGCGGCCGACCAGCCCGGCCTGCTCCAATTGATTGACCTGGTAGGTCAGCCCGCTCTTGGAGCTCACCAGGCAGTCGGCCAGCTCGGTCATCCGCATCTCCCCGCCGGGGGCGGCCGCGAGGTGCACCAGGACCTCGTACTGCACGTGGGAGAGCTGGGCGTCCTCCTTGAGCTGCTGCTCCACGCGCCGGGACACCAGCCCCGCGGCGGCGATGAAACTGGTCCAGGCGGCCATCTCCTGGGAATCGAGCCAGCGCGCTTCGGTGTTCATGGTGTCAGTCTAAAGGGGTTGTTCGAATTGGAACATCGGTGTACTGTCGGCGTCTGTGGTTCGAATTTGAACTACGCGAACGACGAGCGGAGCCTGACATGACGCAGTCCGACAAGACGCCGATCCCTGCTGCTGCCGTGCGCACCAGCGTCCGTGTGCCGCTGCGCTTCGGCGACGGCTACTCCGTCGACGCCGAGCTGGTCACCTTCCATGGGCTGGTCGACGGGGCCGAGCACCTCGCCGTCCGCCTCGGTGACCCGGACCAGGCGGAGACCCCGCTGGTGCGGCTGCACTCGGAGTGCCTGACCGCCGACGTCTTCGGCTCCGCCCGCTGCGACTGCGGCCCCCAGCTGCGCGAGGCCGTGGAGCGCATCGCCGAGCGCGGCGGCTACCTGCTCTACCTGCGCCAGGAGGGCCGGGGCATCGGCCTCTACAACAAGCTCGACGCCTACGCGCTGCAGGACCAGGGCCTGGACACCTACGCTGCCAATGCGGCGCTCGGCCTGCCCGAGGACGGCCGCGACTACACGGCGGCGGCGCAGATGCTGGCGGCGCTCGGCGTCACCCGGCTGGACCTGCTCTCCAACAACCCGGACAAGGCCGCGCAGCTGCGCGAGCTGGGCGTGCCGATCCGGGACCGGGTGCCGACCGGCGTCCACGCCACCGCCCACAACCTGCGCTACCTGCGGGCCAAGGTCGAGCACACGCAGCACACCATCGCACTTGCCGAACTCGCCAGCTGACCCCACCAGCTGACGCCGGCTCGGATCCCGAGGAGTACCCATGAGCACCACCACGATGCCCGCCCTCTACCTCAGCCACGGCGCCCCGCCGCTGGCCGACGACCCGGTGTGGACCGCCGAACTGGCCGCCTGGTCCCGGGACCTGCCCCGGCCCACGGCGATCCTGATGGTCTCCGCCCACTGGGAGGAAGCCCCGCTGGCGCTGGGCGCGACCACGACGGTGCCGCTGGTCTACGACTTCTGGGGCTTCCCGCAGCACTACTACGAGGTCACCTACGCCGCCCCCGGTGCGCCGGAACTCGCGGACCGTGTGCGGAAGTTGCTCCGTGCGCCGGGCACCCCGGTGCAGGACATCCCGGACCGCGGCCTGGACCACGGCGCGTACGTGCCGCTGGTCGAGATGTATCCGGGGGCGGACATCCCGGTGCTGCAGGTCTCGATGCCGACGCTGGACCCGCGGCGGCTGATGGAGATCGGCAGGAAGCTGGCCCCGCTGCGGGACGAGGGCGTGCTGATCGTGGGCAGCGGCTTCTTCACGCACAACCTGCGGGCGCTGAGCCAGGACGGCCGGGTGAGCTCGGTGATGGCGGAGTTCGACGACTGGGGGAGGAGGGCGCTGGAGGCGCAGGACCTGGACGCCCTGCTGGACTTCGAGAACAAGGCCCCTGCGGGGCGGCTGGCGCATCCGCGGACGGAGCATTTCGCTCCGCTCTTCGTGACGCTGGGTGCGGCGGAGCGGGACCTCGGTGACCAGAAGTCCGTGATCGACGGGTTCTGGATGGGTCTCGCGAAGCGCTCCGTGCAATTCGGCTGAGCTGCAGCCCCGTCAGGCGGCGCAGCCGCCGGGGGCGCGGGGCTGCGGACAGGTGCGGCTCCGCCGGGTGGGCGCGACCAGCC
>NZ_JBHSQJ010000132.1:5061-29917 GCF_042658505.1 Streptacidiphilus monticola
CCCCCTAACGGGGCGCGAAGCTCCGGCGGTAGTCGGCGGGGGAGACGCCGACCGCGCGGCGGAAGTGGTGGCGGAGCATGGCCGCCGTCTGGAAACCGCAGGCGCGGGCGATCTCCTCGACGGACATGGGCGTCTGCTCCAGCAGCCTGCGGGCATGCAGGACCCGCTGCGCGGACAGCCACCGGTGCGGGGTCGTGCCCGTCTCGGAGACGAACCTGCGGGCGAAGGTGCGTTCCGACATGTGGGCGCGCCGGGCCAGGTCCGCCACCGAGTGCTCGCCGTCGAGGCGTTCCGAGAGCCAGGCCAACAGCGGGTCGAGGCTGTCGGCGCAGTGCTCGGGGACCGGCTGCACGATGAACTGCCGCTGTCCGCCGTCCCGTTGGGGCGGGACGACCATGCGGCGGGCGATCGCCGTGACCGCCTCGGAGCCGATCTCGCGGCGCACCAGGTGCAGGGCGGCGTCGATGCCCGCGGCCGTGCCCGCGCTGGTGATGATGTCCCCGTCGTCGACGTAGAGGACGTCCCGGTCCAGCTTGGCCGCGGGGAAGCGGGCCGCGAACTCGTCGGCGTGGCGCCAGTGCGTGGTGCACGGCCGGTGGTCGAGCAGACCCGCGGCGCCGAGGGCGAAGGCGCCGCTGCAGACGGTCAGCAGTTGGGCTCCGCGTGCGTGGGCGGCCCGCAGCGCCTCCATCAGTTCGGCCGGGTACTCGTCCCGGATCAGGTAGGCCGGCACGCCGACCAGGTCGGCCTGCTCCAGTGCGTCGAAGCCGTACTGCGTCGTCATCGTCGTGCCCACGCTCGTGCGCACGGGGCGGCCCGGCTCGGCGGAGCAGACGCGGAAGTCGAAGCGCGGCACGCCGTCCTCGGTGCGGTCGATGCCGAAGACCTCGCAGAGCACGCCGAACTCGAACGGGGCGAACTCGTCGATGAGGGGAACCGCGACGGTGTGCAGCATGGGCCCAGGGTAGCTGGCAGGATCTCGATGCACCAGGGCACTTCTGCCACTGGTGGCAGGATTTCGATGAGCGCAGCATGAGTGCCATGGGCATTCTCGTACTCGCAGCACTCATCCTTCTGGTCGTCGTCGGCCTCGAGCGCAACGCGCGGCGGACGCGCCGTCAGCTTCCGGCGGCGGCGAGCCGGTTCGGGTTCGTCGAGGTCACGGACCGCGACACGGAACGCGTCCTCGCCGAGGCAGCCGCGCTCAGCGCTTCCCAGTCGGCGGAAGACGTCTGCTACCGGCGAATTCCGGTTCCGCGCCCGGCCCCGCGCCGCGCAGACTCGGCGGCATGAAACTTCTTCTGCTCGGCGGATCGGTGTTCCTGGGGCGGGCCTTCGGGGCGGAGGCGCTGCGACGCGGCTGGGAGGTGACGGTCTTCAACCGCGGCCGCACCCAGGAGGACCTGCCCGGGGTCCGCGCGATCCGCGGTGACCGGACCGATCCCGACGACCTCGCCCGGCTCGCCGCACAGGGCCCGTGGGACGCTGTGGTGGACACCTCCGGCTACGTGCCACGTGAGGTGGCCGCCTCGGTCGCCGCGCTCTCCGGGGCGGCCGGCGCCTACCTCTACATCTCCTCCATCAACGCCCGCCCGCACTGGCCGGCCGAGCCGGTGGACGAGAGCTCGCCGCGCCACGCGGGCGCCCGCCCCGACGCCGGGCCCGACGACGGCGGTGGAGACTACGGCTGGCTCAAGACCGGCTGCGAGCTGGCCGTCGAACAGGGCTTCGCCGGGCGGGCGTTGATACTCGAACCGGGCCTGATCATCGGCCCGCACGACCGGGCCCGCCGGACCACCTGGTACCTCAAGCGCGCCGCCGAGGGCGGCCGGATGGTGGCGCCCGGCGCGCCCGAGCGGATCATGCAGGTCATCGACGCCCGCGACATCGCCGCCTTCGGCCTCGACCGGATCGAGGCCGAGGACTCCGGGACCTACCTGGTCAGCGGCACCCCGGCCAACACCACCTGGGGCGAGTTCCTCGGCTCCTGCGTCGAGGCGACCGGCGGCAAGGCCGAGCTCGTCTGGGTGGACGACGAGGTGCTGGTCCGCCACGAGGTCGCACCGTGGACCGAACTCCCGCTGTGGTTCCCGATCGACGACCCCGAGGCGCGAGCCGTGTGGCAGCCCTCCTCGGCGAAGGCCATCGCCGCCGGGCTGCGCTGCCGGCCGGTCCCGCAGTCCGTCCGGGAGACCGCCGAGTGGCTGTTCGCCCCCGGCGGGTTCGAGGTCGCCTTCGGCGACTACCGGTCCAACCGCCGTCTGCCGCAGCTCAGTCCGGAGAAGGAGCAGGCCGTTCTGGCCGACTGGGACGCCCGCTCCGCGCGGACACCCCGGACCTGAGCCGCCGAGCCGAGGGCCGTCTGACGCGGCGTCAACCGGCCGCCGACGCCGCACGGTCGGCGGCCGCGCCGTCCGTGCCCGCGCCCGCCGCCGTGCTCCAGCTCGCCAGCAGGCGTAGCGCCTCCGCCGAGGGCGAGCCCGGCTCGGCGTGGTAGGTGGCCAGGATCAGGTCCGCGTCCGCGGGCAGCAGCATCGACTCGAAGGACAGCGTCAGCGGCCCCACCACCGGATGGTGCAGGTCCTTGGTGCACGGGCCCTTGTCGCGCACGTCGTGCGCCGCCCACAGGCGGCGGAAGTCCGGGCACTTCATCGACAGCTCGCCGATCAGCGAGGCCAGCTTGGGGTCGTCCGGGTGCCGGCCGGCCGACAGCCGCAGCTGCGCCACGACGTCGGACGCCTTGCCCTCCCAGTCGTCGTAGAACTCCCGTGCGGCGGGGTCGAGGAAGACCAGCCAGGCGAAGTTGCGGTGCTCGGGCGGCATCGCGGCGAAGTCCCCGATCAGGGCGGCCCCCATGCGGTTCCAGGCCAGCACCTCCATCCGGCGGCCGAGGATGTACGCGGGGACGGCCTCCATGGCGTCGAGCAGCTGCTGCAGGGCCGGTCGTACGCGCTGCGCCCGGGCCGCGGGACGGCGCCGGTGCACGGGCCGGACCAGGTCCGTGAGATGCGCCCGCTCCGCGCTGTTCAGCCGCAGTGCGTCGGCGATGGCGTCCAGTACCGAGGCCGAGACGTTCTGGGCGTTGCCCTGCTCGAGGCGCGTGTAGTACGCCGCGCTCACCCCGGCCAGCTGCGCCAGCTCCTCGCGGCGCAGCCCGGGTACCCGGCGGCGGCCGCCGAAGAAGGGCAGCCCGACGTCCTCCGGCCGCAGCCGGGCGCGGCGGCTGCGGAGGAACTCGCTCAGTTCGATGCGCTGGTCCATACCGGGAAGTATGAGGGTGATCCTGGCAGTGGTAGGAACCGCAGGCGTACGTTCACCGAGGACCTGGCTGCGGTCCGGCGGTTGTCCCAGGCTGGTACGCATGACACAGACCACTGTCGCCGCATGGGCTGCCACTGCTCCGAAGGCTCCGCTGGAGCGCACCACGATCCCGCGCCGCGAGCTTGGTCCGCACGACGTCCTGATCGAGATCAAGTACGCGGGCATCTGCCACTCCGACATCCACCAGGTCAACGAGGAGTGGGGGGCCGCGCGCTTCCCCATGGTCCCCGGCCACGAGATCGCCGGCATCATCACCGAGGTCGGCTCCGCCGTGGCCCGCCACCAGGTCGGTGACCGCGGCGGCGTCGGCTGCTTTGTCGACTCCTGCCGCGAGTGCGCCAACTGCCGCGCCGGACTGGAGCAGTACTGCACCGGCCCGCTCGGCATGATCGGCACCTACAACGCCGTCGACGCCGAGGGCCGCCCCACCTACGGGGGGTACTCCACCCACATCGTGGTGGACGAGAACTACGTGCTGCGCATCCCGGAGGGCATCGGCCTGGACCAGGCCGCCCCGCTGCTCTGCGCCGGCATCACCACCTACTCGCCGCTCGCCCACTGGGGCGCGGGCCCGGGCAAGAACGTCGCCGTCGTCGGCCTGGGCGGGCTCGGGCACATGGCCGTCAAGATCGCCCACGCCAAGGGCGCCGAGGTCACCGTGCTCAGCCAGTCGCTGCGCAAGCAGCAGGACGCCCTCAAGCTGGGCGCGGACCACTACTACGCGACCGGCGACCCGGCCACCTTCGAGCAGCTGGCGGGCAGCTTCGACCTGATCGTCAACACGGTCTCCGCCAACCTCGACGTCAACGCCTACCTGGGCCTGCTCAAGGCCGGCGGCACGATGGTGCAGGTGGGCGCCCCGGAGAACCCGGTGCCGGTCAACGTCTTCTCGCTGATCGGCGGCCGCAAGTCGCTGGCCGGGTCGATGATCGGCGGCATCCCGGAGACCCAGGAGATGCTCGACTTCTGCGCCGAGCACGGCATCGGGGCGGAGGTCGAGGTCATCCGCGCCGACCAGATCAACGAGGCGTACGCGCGCGTGGTCGCGAGCGACGTGCGCTACCGCTTCGTGATCGACGCCGCCACGATCTGAGCCCGCGGCGGCCACGGGCGCAGCCCGCGTGCCGCGAGACGAACCGGTCCCCGTCCCTGAACGCAGGGGCGGGGACCGGGAACATGCGGGCGGAGTAGATTGTTGCAGAGACGGGTTACCTGTCCCTGCCACTTCTGTCATCTGGAGCGCTGACCACCGATGAGCCTGCTGTTCGAGCCCCTGACGCTGCGTGAACTGGTCGTCCCCAACCGCGTGTTCATGGCCCCGATGTGCCAGTACTCCGCCGCCGCCGAGGGCGACGCCACCGGAGCGCCGACCGACTGGCACTTCCAGCACCTCGCCTCCCGGGCCGCCGGAGGCACCGGCCTGATCCTCACCGAGGCGACGGCCGTCTCGCCGGAGGGCCGGATCAGCCCCTGGGACCTCGGCATCTGGAACGGGCGCCAGGTGGAGGGCTTCCGGCGGGTCACCTCCTTCCTGAAGGACCTCGGCACCGTCGCGGGCATCCAACTCGCGCACGCGGGGCGGAAGGCGTCGTCGTACCGGCCGTGGGACGCGGCCGCCGGGTCGCTCCCGGCGGGGGACCCGCTGGCGTGGCGGACGGTCGGACCGTCGGCGGAGGCGTTCGGCGGGATGGCCGAGCCGGCCGAGCTGAGCGTGGATCAGATCGGCGTCGTGGTGCGCCAGTTCGCGGAGGCGGCGGAGCGCGCGCTGGCGGCGGGCTTCCAGGTGGCCGAGATCCACGGCGCGCACGGGTACCTCGTCCACGAGTTCCTGTCCCCGGCTTCGAACCACCGGACGGACGCCTACGGCGGCTCGCTGGAGAACCGGATGCGCTTCGCCCTGGAGGTGACGGAGGCGGTCCGGGCCGTGTGGCCGGAGGACCTGCCGGTGTTCTTCCGCGTCTCGGCGACGGACTGGCTGGACGAGGGCGGCTGGACCGCCGAGGAAAGCGTGCTGCTGGCCAAGGAGTTGGAGGCGCGCGGGGTGGACCTGGTCGACGTCTCGACCGGTGGCAACGTCCCGCACGCGGCCGACATCCCGGTCGGTCCGGGCTACCAGGTGCCGTTCGCGGCGCGGATCCGCAACGAGGCCGGGATCGCGACCGCGGCCGTGGGCCTGATCACCGACCCGCGACAGGCCGAAGGCATCCTCGCCTCCGGCGAGGCCGACGCCGTGCTGCTCGGCCGCGAGCTGCTGCGCGACCCGTACTGGGCCCGCCACGCGGCGGACGCGCTCGGCCACGAACTGCCCAAGCTGAACCAGTACGCCCGCTCCTGACAGGGGGGCAGCGGGCCCGGCGCGGCCAGCGCCGGGCCCGCTGACCCGGTCGCCGGCCCGGTGTCGGCGCGGCAGCCGGGTAGCGCAGCCGGCCCGCCGCGCCGCGGTCGGCCGGTGCGGGTGTTCAGTCCGCCCCTGCGCGGTCGGAGGCCTCGGGCGATGCGCCTGCCCGCGCGGGGGTGCGCAGGTGGAGACCGACGATCAGGGACAGTGCGCCCATGACCGCGGCGAGGATCCGTCCGGCCGTCGGCAGGCCCAGTGCGCTCGCCAGCAGGCCCACGCCCACGACAGGGAGCGAGATGCCCGCGTAGGCGACGAGGAAGAAGGCGGACAGCACCTGGCCCTTCGCCGCCCCCGCCTGGGAGGAGAGCTGGGCCACAGAGCTGCGGAGCACGAAGCCCTGGCCGGCGCCGCCGACGAGTGCGGCGAGAAGCAGCACGGTCAGTGACCGCCAGGTGAGCGTGACCGCGACCAGGCCGAAGCCGATCAGCAGCAGGAAGCAGCCCAGCGGCAGCGTGCGTTCCGGGCTGAAGCGCACGGCCAGGAACTGGCCGGCGGTAGAACCCGCGAAGGCGGTGAGCACCACCCCTCCGATCGCCGCAAGGTTGGTCACTCCCAGGCCATGTGACAGGAACTCAGGCGTGACCGAGGTGAAGAGGCCCAGCAGCGAGAACCCCACGAAGCCCGCCAGTCCCGCGGGGACGAAACGGGCGCGCACCGAGCGGGGGAGTGCCGGGAAGCGCACGTGGGAGGCGCGCCAGGGCTTGGCCTCGGTGACGGTCTCCGGCAGCCGCCAGGTGACGGCGGTGGCAGCCAGCGTCAGCAGCAGGTGCACGAGGTAGGGGAGCCGCAGCGGCCACGGTGCGTACTGGGCCAGCAGACCTCCCAGCACCGGTCCGAGTCCCAGGCCGCCCATGTTGGCGGCGGTGGCGACGAAGGCGGCGCGGTCGTGCGCACCCGGGGGCGCCAACTCCAGGACGTACGCCGTCGCCGCTCCGGTGAACAGGCCGGCGGAGAAACCGGAGCAGAGCCGCCCGGCCATGAGCATGGGCAGGCCGTCGGCCGCCAGGAAGATCGCGCTGCTGACCGCGGCCAGGGAGAGCCCGAGCAGGGTCGCCCGCCTGCGGCCGACCACGTCCGACAGATCGCCCAGGAAGGTGAGGACCGTCATCACGCCGAGCGCGTAGACGGCGAAGACGACGGTGACGGTCAGCTCGGAGAAGCCCCATGCCTGGCGGTACAGACCGTAGAGCGGTGTCGGCAGTGTGGTGCCGACCATGACGACCGCGAACGCTCCCGCCGCTGCCGCCATGGGCCAGGAGGAACGCGTCTCGCTGTCACTGGGCTGCTGGGCGACGGACATGGCGCCCACGCTAACGTCCGGAGCGCGGGGGCCGGTGAGTCACCGTCCGCACATCCCTCAGCCGGCGTCGCTTCGGGGCCCCCGGGTGGCCGCAGGCGACGAAGGCGGCCGAGCGGCGGAGCCGCCTTCCATGCGGGCCGACGGGCGGCGGCGAAGAAGTGGCTGCCGTCGCGGCGATGAGTTCGCGGCCGCTCGCCGGTCTAACCTCCCGACAGGACACCCCAGTCAACGGGAGCACCCATGGGCCTCATCCAGATCGAGCTGTTCACCACCCTCGACCTCGTCGCGCAGGCGCCCGGCGGTCCCGACGAGGACCCCGCGGGGTTCCCGTTCGGGGGCTGGCAGGCGCCGCTGCTGCACGAGGTGACCGGGGCGCAGATCGCGGCCGCGTACGAGAAGACGGACGCGCTGCTGCTCGGGCGGCGGACCTACGACATCTTCGCCTCCTACTGGCCGCACCAGGAGGGCGGCCAGGACAACGCGTTCGCCGCGCTGTTCAACAGCATCCCGAAGTACGTGGCCTCCCGCGGACAGGTGGACCTGTCCTGGGCGGGCTCCACCCAGCTCGGCCCGGACCTGCCCGGCGCGGTGCGGGAGATCCGCGACAAGCACGAGCACGTGACGGTCGTCGGGAGCCTGAACCTGGTGCAGACGCTGCTGCGCGAGCGGCTCTTCGACCGCCTGGACCTGTGGGTGCACCCGATCGTGCTGGGCGTCGGCAAGAAGGTGTTCGACGAGGGCGCCGTGCCCAGCAACCTCACCCTCCTCGAACCGCCGGTCGCCAGCCCCAAGGGCACCGTGTTCCTGCGCTACGGACGCGCCGACGGCGTGCCCGCGACCGGGGACATGACCGCTCCCGACCGCGGCCTCGGCGCGGAGGGCGGCGGCCGCTGAGCCGTCCGCGTCGGACGGAGGGAGGAGGGAGGGCGAGAGCGGCGCTACACCGTCATGAAAATGATCATGAGGAGGAGCAGGAAGCCGATGACGAGGAAGACCGGCCACGTGCGGCGGCCGCTCGCCGTGTGGTCCTCCAGGCCCCCGCCGCGGGGCCGGTCCTCGGGCAGGTTGTCGCTCCCGGGAGGGTGGTCCTGGTGGTAGAACTCCGGATCGGCCATGGCCCGTCATTCCCTCCGTGCGCGGATCTTCGCCCAGCACGTTGCCGCTCAGCGGCGCGGGAAACGTCCGGGACCGGACCGGTCGGGGGCGCGGAGCCCGAGGTGGCGGGCGGTCCGGCCGAGACGCCGTGGCCCGCGGCGGCGTGTCGGCCGGACCGCCAGGGCCACAGCGCGGGGCGCGCGCCGGTACTCGCCTCCGCAGGGGCGGTGACGACCCGTCAGCTGCGGGAGGGCCCGTACGCCCGGTACCGCTCCGCGTCCGCCCACCTGACGTCGAGGCCGAGGCCCGGCCGGTCCGGGTCCGGGCGCAGTGCGCCGCCTTCGGGGCTCAGCGTGCCGTCGAACAGCAGCTGCTCGATGCGTACGTGGTCGTGGAAGTACTCCAGGTGCCGCAACCGCTCGACGGCGCAGAAGGCGTGGGCGGAGACGGCGGGCGCGCAGTGGGCGGACAGGTCCAACTGGCGCGCGGCGGCCAGTCCTTCGATCTGCAGCAGGCCGCTGACGCCGCCGCAGCGGGTGACGTCCGCCTGGAGGCAGTCGACGGCCTCGGCCTCGACGAGGTGCACGGCGTCGGGCAGGGTGAAGCAGTACTCGCCGGCCGCCACCTCGAGCCGCCCCGGGCCGTGCAGGCGGACCAGGCGCAGGCCCTCACTGTCGGCGGAGCTGACCGGCTCCTCGAACCAGCGCACGTCCCACTGCTCGGCCATCCGCCAGGCCCAGTACAGCGCCTCCTTGCGGCTGAGCGCGCCGTTGGCGTCGGCGAAGAGCTCGGTCCCAGGCCCCACGGCCCGGCGCGCCGCGTCCAGCCGGGCGGGATCCTGGTCCGGGTGCCGGGAGGTCTTCAACTTGACCCGGGGGATGCCCTGTTCGGCCCAGCCGCCGAGCTGCTCGGCGAGCCGGTCCAGGGAGTAGTTGGTGAAGCCGCCGCTGCCGTAGACCGGCACCTCGTCGTGGTAGGCGGGCAGCAGCCGGAACAGCGGCACGTCCAGCAGCTTCGCCTTGAGGTCCCACAAGGCGATGTCGACCGCGGACACGGCCATGGCGCCCAGCCCCGGCCGCCCGGCGTTGCGGATCGACGCGAACAGCGCGTGGGTCAGCGCCGCCGGCGCCAGGGCATCCGCGCCGAGGATGCCCTCCTGGAGCTTGGAGGTGACGAACGCGGCGGTGGTCACGTCCGCGTAGGTGTAGCCGATGCCGGTGCTCCCCCCTGCGGTGACCTCGACCAGGACCAGGGTGGTCGAGTCCCAGTCGAGGGTGCCGTCCTGCTCCTTGCCCTCGGGGCCGTCGGTCGGCACGGTGAAGCCGTGGACGGCGACGCTGTCGATGCGGGTCCCGCTGCCCATCGGTCCTCACTCGTCGTGGCTGCGGCCGGGCAGACGCTCGGCGAAGTCGGTCGGTCCCTTCGGGGCGGTCCTGAACTCCAGCGCCACCGGACGCCCCGCGCCCCGGAAGGTCCGCCGCACCCCCCGCTCGTGCACCCGTTGCGGAACGAAATCGGCGACCTGCGGCATGGCGACCCTCCTCGCGCACGGACCTGTCGTCCGGCGCGTACACCGAGAAGGCCGGGTGCAAACGTGCCGCGTGCGAACCGGCGTCCGCGCCCCGGTCCCCGGCCCGGCCCCGGCTCGCCCGGACCGGCCGCCGCCTGCTCCGCCCGGGTCCTCTGCCGTGAGACCTCACGACCGCTCGGGGACCGCTGGTCCTCGGGCGGGGCCGCCGCTGTCCTGTGCCTCGGCCTGTCGCTGCGTCAGCCGCGCTGGACGGCGGACTGCTCCGCACCCGGCAGCCGGTGCGTCCCGGGACCGACCGACTGCGGTGCCGCGCCGGGCAGTTCGACCACGGCGGTGCAGCCCGGCGGCACGGTGACCTCGGCCTCGACCCCGCTGCCGGCGAGCCGCCAGGAGATGGCCGCGGTGCCGTAAGGCGTCTCGTGCCTGGCCTTCGCCCAGGTGACGCCGCCGCCGGGACGAGGGCGGAAGCGCAGGGTGCGGTACCCGGGGGAGGTGGCCTCGATCCCGGCGACGACGCGGTGCAGCCAGTCCGCGACCGCGCCGAGCGCGTAGTGGTTGAAGGAGGTCATCCCGCCGGGGTTGAGCGAACCGTCGGGGCACAGGCTGTCCCAGCGCTCCCAGACCGTGGTGGCGCCCATCGTCACCGGGTAGAGCCAGGAGGGGCATTCGGTCTGCAGCAGCAGGCGGTACGCGGTGTCCAGATGGCCGGACTCGGTCAGGGCGTCGCAGATCAGCGGGGTCCCGACGAAGCCGGTGGCGATCCGGAAGCCGTCCTGCCGGACGAGTTCGGCCAGGCGGTCGCCGGCCCGCAGCCGGGCGGCAGGGTCCGTGAGCAGGGCGAAGCGCAGCGCCACCGCGTAGGCCGTGGGGGTGTCGTCGGTCATCAGCCCGTCCGGGCGGACCCAGCGCTGCCGGAAGGCCGCGGCGACCTGGTCCGCGAGGAGGCGGTACCGGTGGGCGTCCTCGTGCTCGCCGATGGCCCGCGCGGTCCAGGACAGGTGCCGGGCGGACCAGGCGAAGTAGGCGGTGGCGATCAGGTAGCGGTCGGTGCGTCCGGCCGCGGGGTCGTCCGGCGGGGCCGCGGGGTCGAGCCAGTCGCCGAGCTGGAAGCCGGTGTCCCAGAGGCGGGTGGGACCGGCCAGACGGTCCATCAGGTCCACCCAGCGCCTGCCCGCCGGGTAGTGGCGGCGCAGCAACTCGGCGTCGTCGAAGCGCTGGTGGAGCAGCCAGGGGGTGAGCGTGACGACGTCGCCCCAGGCGGCGCCCGGCCGGATCGGCGTCCACGTCGGCTCGCCGGGGATGACGGGGACGTACCAGGGGACGGTGCCGTCGGGGAGCTGCTCCAGCCCGACGTCGGTCAGCCAGGAGTCGAGCATGCCGGCGCAGTCGTAGAGGAAGGCGGCGGTCGGGGCGAAGACCTGGATGTCCCCGGTCCAGCCGAGGCGCTCGTCGCGCTGCGGGCAGTCGGTGGGGATGTCGACGAAGTTGCCGCGCATGCTCCACACGACGTTCTCGTGCAGCCGGTTGACCAGCGGGTCGCTGCACTCGAACCAGCCGGTCCGGCGCAGGTCCGTGTGGTGGACGCGGGCGCTGACCTGCTCGGCGGTCAACTCGCCCGGCCAGCCGGTGACTTCGGCGTAGCGGAAGCCGTGGAGGGTGAACCGCGGCTCCCAGGTGCGCGGGCCGGTTCCGGACAGGACGAGGGTGTCCGTGGCGTGGGCCGCACGCAGCGGGCGGGTGGCCAGCTCGCCGTCCTGGAGGACTTCGGCGTGGCGCAGGGTGATCTCGGTTCCGGCCGGGCCGTCCACGGTGAGGCGGAGCCGGCCGACGACGTTCTGGCCGAAGTCGAGCAGGTGGCGGCCGTCCTCGCGGCGCAGGACCGTCACGGGCGCCAACTCCTCGGTGCAGCGCACCGGTTCCTGGGTGGCCGCGGCCAGGGTCCGCGGGTCGCGGGTCCCGACGGTGACCGGGACCCAGCCGGGGGCCGCGGCCCCGGCCGGCGTGGACCAGCCGGGGTCGTCGAGTCGGGCGTCGAAGCTCTCGCCCTCGTACAGCCCGGACGAGAGGATCGGGCCGGGCGCCGAGGTCCAGGAGGCGTCGGTGGCGACGACGGTGGTGCTGCCGTCGTCGTGGACGATCTCCAACTGGGCGAGCAGGGACAGGTCGGTGCCGTAGATGTTGCGGGTGCCGCCGTCGAAGCCGTAGCGGCCGCGGTACCAGCCGTCGCCGAGCCAGGCGCCGACGGTGTTCCGACCGGTCGTCAGGTGGGCGGTGACGTCGTAAGTGCGGTAGCGCAGCCGCCGCGGGTAGACGGTCCAGCCGGGGGAGAGGGCGTCGTCGCCGACGCGGCGTCCGTTGATCTCCGCCTCGTACAGGCCGTGCGCGGTGGCGTGGAGGCGGGCGCGGACGACCGGGCGGTCCAGGGTGAAGTCCCTTCGCACGCGGGCGGGTCGGCGCACCCCGTCTGGGTCCTCCGGCCAGCCCGCGCCGACCGGGACGGCGATCCAGTCGGCGGGATCCAGCAGGCCGGCCTCCACGACCGAGGGCTCGCTCCAGTCGGAGGGGCGCGGTCGACCCGGCACCCAGACGCGGACCCGGACGCCGACCCGCTCCCGCGATCGGAGCGGCTCGACCGGCCACGCCACCAGGCGCTGCCGGGCGCCGGGGACGCGTCCGGTGGTCTGCGGGCGTCCGTCCCGGTCCAGTTCGATCTCGTAGGCGTCCTGGCCGTCGGCGCCGACGGGCAGGGTCCAGGAGAGCCGGGGCGTCGGAGTGCCGACGCCGAGTCCGTCCCGGCGGTGTTCGAAGGTCACCGGGGCAGGCTGAAAGCGCATGGGGGAGTGGGCCTTTCGGGTGTGAGCGGAGGGTCGCCCGGGTCGGCGGCGGGCGGGTGCGCGGAGGGGTCAGCCCTTGACGGCGCCTCCGGTGAGGCCCTTCATGACCTTCTGGTTGAGGAACAGGTAGACGACGAGGGTCCCGAGGACGTTGATGCAGATGGCGGCGAACAGGGGGCCGTACTGCGTGGAGCCGAAATCGCCGGAGAAGTTGAGCAGGCCCACCTGGACGGTGCGCAGGTCCTGGTTGTCGGTGAAGGTGAGCGCGACCAGGAGGTCGTTCCAGAGGAAGAAGAACTGGACCAGGCCGACGGTCAGGACCGCGTTGCGGATCATGGGCAGGCTGATCGACCAGAAGGAGCGCAGGATCGAGGCCCCGTCGATGGTCGCGGCCTCGAAGACCTCGGTAGGCAGGGACTTGTAGTAGGTGGCCATCATGAAGACGGTCAACGGGAGCCCGGTGCCGGTGTAGGTGAGGATCAGCGGCCACAGGGTGCCGGAAAGCCCGGTGCGGAAGTACACGGTGAACAGCGGGAGCAGGATCATCTGTGCGGGCACCATGATGCCTGCGAGGAAGACGAGCAGCGTCAGGTTGCGGCCCTTCCACACCATCACCTGGAGCGCGAAGCCCGCGGCCGCGCCCAGCAGCAGGACGAGCGCCAGGGACGGGAGCACCGCGAGGAGGCTGTTCTGCACGTAGCGGCCGATGTGGCCGGTGGTCCACGCCTCCGAGTAGTTGGACCACATCCAGTGCGTGGGCAGGCTCCAGGTGGAGTGGTCGAGGTAGTCGCTGTTGGACTTCAGCGAGGTGAGGAACATCCACACCAGCGGGTAGATCTCGACCACCAGAAGCACCGCGACCAGCGCGCGCACTCCGGTCCGGCCCAGGCGCCTGCGCAGCGGCACCGGCGGGGCGGTCCGGGCGGAGGCTGAACTGGTCTGGGCCGCAGGCGACTTGACAGGCGTGTCGACGGACATGGGTCAGCCCTTCGTGAGGTCGCGGCGCGAGACGCGGAAGACGACCAGGGTCACCAGCAGGCTCAGCGCGGTCAGCAGCAGCGCGACGGTGCTGCCGTAGCCGTAGTCGCCGTAGCTGAAGGACGTCTGGAACATGTACAGGGTCAGCGGGGTGGTGCCGTTGCCCGGACCGCCGTTGGTGAGCGCCACGATCGAGTCGAAGACCTTGAGCGTGCCGTTGATGCTGAAGATCAGCGAGGACATGAGCACCGGGAACGACAGCGGCAGCACGATGTGCCGGACCAGCCGCGGCCCTGACGCGCCGTCGAGCCGGGCGGACTCGAGGACCTCGTCGGGGATGTCGACCAGGCCGGCGAAGAGCAGCACGGCGTAGAAGCCCATCGAGCGCCAGACGTCCATGAGTACCAGCACCCAGAACGCGGTGCCCGCGCTGCCGAACCAGTCCACGGAGTGCAGGCCGACGAGGCCGAGCAGGGAGTCGACCGGGCCGGACTGCGGGGCGACCTGGAAGAGCTTCTGGAACAACAGCCCGACTGCGACCGTGGGCAGCACCACGGGGAAGAAGACGAGCGTGCGGATCAGGGCCGAGGACCGCTTCAGGAAGAACACGTAGAGCAGCGCCAGCAGGTAGCCGGCGGCGACCTGTCCGACGGTGACGGCGACCGCGTATGTCAGGGTGAACCACAGCGCGCTGTGGACACTGCCGTCCGAGAGCAGGCGCGTGAAGTTGTGCAGCCCGGTCCAGCGGAAGCCGCTGACGGTGCTTCCCGTGGTGAACGCGTACCCCAGGGACCACAGCATCGGGACGAGCATGATCAGGGAGTACACGAGGAGGGCGGGGCCCACGAGGACGAGGATGGCCCTGCGGTCACCGAGTACGCGGTGCATGGTCGTGTCCACTTCGTTGTCTTCGTTGTCTTCGTTGTCGGGAAGAACCGGCGGTAGCGGGTGCCGCAGCAGTGCGGAGGGCCCTGCGGAGCGGCGGCAGGGCCCTTGCGTCGGGGGTCACCTGCCGTCGAGCGCGTCTTGGACGGTCTGCATGAACCTCTGGGCGCTCATCGCCCCCGTGACCAGCGAGGCCGCGTTGGTCTGGCTGACGGTCGTGGCCTTGGTGGAGAACAGCGCCTCGAACCAGAGCACGCTCTGCTTCGAGGCGGCGATGGTCTGCCGGACCTGGGTGGTGACCGCGTTCTTGTCCGGGACGGTCGAGTTGACCTTGAAGCCGGAGATCGAGCCCTGGTCCTTGAGCGCGGTGGCGCCGTAGTTCTTGGCGATGCAGCTGACCCAGGCGCCGACCTTGCTGTCGCTGAGCTGGGTGCCGAGCGTCATCGGGAGGCCGACGTTGGAGGGGTACTGGTCGATCGCCCCCTTGCCGCCGGTCACTGCGGGGAAGGGCATGAAGCCGACGTTGTCCGCGCCGATGCGGTCCTGCTCGGGGTCGGCGATGTTGCTCAGGGCCCAGCTGCCCATGTAGAGCATGGCAGCCTTGCCGGTCAGGAACTCGTTCATGGCGGTGTCGTAGTCGATCGAGCCGACGCCCTTGCCGAACCAGCCCTTGGCGCCGAGGTCGGCGACCTGCTGGGCGGCGGAGACGTACTGAGAGTCGGTCAGCTTGGCCTTGCCGTCCGCGACGTCCTGCATGGCGGAAGGTCCGAGGGAGCGGTAGAGGTAGCCGCTGATCAGGCGGGTCAGCGGCCAGCCCTGCTGGCCGGAGGCCGCGAAGGGCTGCACCCCCGCGCTCTGCAGCTTGCCCGCCGCGGCGACCAGCTGGTCCCACGTCGTGGGCACGGACAGGCCGTTGGCGGTGAAGAGCTTCTTGTTGTAGAAGATCCCCTCGATGTTGTACTCGTAGGGCAGGACCGCGAGCTTGCCGCCGTAGAGCGCCTTGATCGTGGAGACCGCCGAGGGCTGCAGCTGGTCCAGTACCCCGAGCTGCCGCAGCCGGGCCTCCAGGTCCGCGACCTTGCCCGCCTTGACCAGCTGCTCGGTGGTGGCGGGCGCGTTGCCCGCGGCGAACTGCACGGGCAGCGCGTTCTGCCCGGCCAGGAGCTGCAGCTTCTGGTCCAGGCTCGCCTGCGGAACGGTGTCCACCTTCAGCGGCAGCGCCTGGTCGGCGGTGGCGCACGCGCCGGTCGACAGCGTCGTCAAGGCCGTCTTCACCGTGGTGTTCTCATTGATCGTCAGAAAGCTGAAGGCGGAGGCAGAGCCGGAACCCGCGCCCGTGCCGCCGCAGGCGGTGGCCAGGAGGGCCACAGCCGCGGCCCCGGCGGTGAGTCCGGTCAGGCGGGCGCTTCTGGCGCGGAGCAAGGAGATGGACACGGCGGGCTCCCAGTCGTCGTCGAATCGGGGCGGGGATGATGCGAAGCAGCGATCGCGGGCGCGGCGGAGGGCCTGCGTTGTGTAGAACGTTATCCACGCGATGTGGCACTACACTGCTGCCGAGCCCCTGCCCTGTCAAGACACGGCGTCGTAACATTGGCGCCGCCTCGGGATGGCCCGAGCGGGACGCGAGGCCAGTGCGTAAACCGTTGTTCGAACCGACCGACAGGAACCGCCCGCATGGACCCCGCGAAGCGCTCCAAGCGCGTCACCATCACGGACGTGGCCCGTCATGCGGGCGTCTCCACCGCGGCCGTCTCCAAGGTGCTGCGCAACGCCTACGGGACCAGCCCCGCCATGCGGGAGAAGGTCCGCGCCGCCATGGCCGAGCTGGGGTACCGCCCCCACGCGGCCGCCCGCGGCATGCGCGGCCGGACCTACACGATCGGCGTCCTGCTGGACAGCATGCGCAACACCTTCTTCGCCGACATCCTCGACGGCATCCGCGACCAACTCCTGGACACCGACTACACGGTGCTCATCGGCGCCGCGGGCTTCGGCGCGGAGGACCAGTCCCGCACGGTGGGCGCCATGGTCGACCGGCAGATGGACGGACTCGTCCTGATCGCCCCCGGCACCTCCCGCAGCGACGTCCTCGCCATGGCCGCCGAGACCCCCACGGTCGTCATCGGCCACCACGACCCGGCCGAGGTCCACGACTCCGTCGTGGACGCCGACGACCTGGGAGCCGGTCTCGTGGTCGACCACCTGGTCGCGCTCGGCCACCGGGACATCGTGCTGCTCTCCGCGCCGGGCACCAGGGCGAGCCAGTGGCGGCGCACCCCCGAGATCGTGCTGACCGGCGGCTACCACGAGGCGATGCGCCGCCACGGGCTGGCCGACCGGGCCCGCGTGGTCTCCACCGCCTACTCCGACGAGGGCGGCTACCGCGCCGGGATGCGGCTGCTGGACGGCCGTGACCGCCCCACCGCCGTGATGACCGGTGCGGACGTCGCCGCCATGGGCGTCTACCGCGCCGCAGCCGAACTGGGACTGCGCATCCCGGAAGACCTGTCCCTGGTCGGCTACAACAACACCGCCGTGGCCTCGCTCGCGCCGGTGCAGCTCACCAGCGTCGACCAGGCCGGCCACACGATGGGGGCCACCGCCGCCAAGATGCTCGTCGAGCGCGTCGAGGGTCAGCGCACGCGTGCCATCCAGACGTCGATGACCCCGAGTCTGGTGGTCCGGCGCAGCACCGCGGCGCCCGCCCGCTCCTGACGGCGCGTCAGCCGGGTCGCGTCGGGGGCTTGACGGCAGGCCGCCACGACCGGCAGGGTGACAGCCGCCGGGAGAACGTTCTACACACTCTGCGCCCCAGGCCCATCGACCGCCTTCCGCGCGCCCTGTGCGCCGAACCGCCCGCACGGATCCTCGCCCGCGACCAGGTCGACACGTCCGAACCGGTGCACGTCGCTCCACTCGCCGCCTGCCGTTCAAGGAGGAACGCACGTGAACACCCCGCTGCCGCACGCCTCGCAGCCGAAGCGGCTCCCACGCCGGGGCAGGTCCGCCGCGCTGGCCGCCCTCACCGTCGTCGCCGCTGCGACGGCGCAGGGCGCCGACGTCGGCACCGCGGCCGCGCGGACCGCCGACCATCCGGCCGCATGCCCGTGGATGGACACCCGTCTCGGCGCCGACCAGCGCGCCTCGCTGCTGCTGCGGGCCAGTTCGCTCGACCAGAAATTGCGCTGGCTCGTGGAGATCCCCGCCAACACCCCCGCCGGGACCACCTTCGCGGGCGGCAGCGCCTCCGAGCGCGGAGCGGACGGGTCGGTCCTGTCCACGACCACGACCGGAGCCAGCACCTACCCGGCCCAACTGCCGTGCACCCCGACCGTCATGTACACCGACGGTCCTGACTACGTGCGCGGGGCCGCCGGAGCCGCCATGTTCCCGGCGCAGATCGCACTGGCGGCGAGCTGGAACGCCCAACTCGCCTACGCCAAGGGGCAGGCACAGGCCGCCGACGCCTTCGCCGCCGGCCGCAACATCGTCCTCGGTCCCGGCGTCTCCGGCTCGCGCACCCCGCTGGCCGGCCGCACGCCCGAGTACCTCGGAGAAGACCCGTTGCTCAGCGGCGAGTTGGCGGCCGCAGGTGTCAACGGCCTGCAGAGCGGCGGCAAGGTGATGGCCGTCCTCAAGCACTTCGTCGGCAACGAGCAGGAGTACGCCCGCCAGTACAGCGACGACCAGGTCGACACCCGCACCCTCAACGAGGTCTACAACCTTCCGTTCGAGATCGCGCTCAGCAGGAGCAGCCCGGGTGGTGTCATGTGCTCGTACAACCAGGTCAACTCCCGCTACGCGTGCGAGAATCCGCTGCTGACCTCGATGCTCAAGGGCCAGGACGGCTTCAAGGGCTACGTGGTCTCCGACTTCTTCGCCGTCCACTCGACCGCGGACTCGCTCAACGCCGGCCTGGACCAGGAGCTGCACAGCCCCATCTTCTACAGCCCCGGCAACGTCAAGGCGGCCCTCGCGAAGGGGCAGATCACCATGGCCCGCATCGACGACGCGGCCTTCCGCGTCGTGCGCTCCTACATCGCCGCCGGGCTGTTCGACCATCCGCTCCCGACCGCCCCGGCCGCGTCGGCGGCGACCGCCGCCACCCGGGCCGTGGCCGAGAAGATCGCCGAACAGGGCTCGGTGCTGCTGAAGAACCAGGGCGGCGTGCTGCCGCTCAGCGCCTCCGCCGGCAGCATCGCGGTCATCGGCCAGACCGCCTCGGCCACCCCCACCGACGGCGTCAGCGCGGCCACGGTCTGTGCGGAGGGCTCCAGCAGCGGCTTCGGCAGCCCGGCGTGCCCGAACGTCGTCGCACCCCTCGACTCGCTCACCGCGCGGGCGGCCCAGGACGGCGTCAGCGTCTCCTACGACAACGGCGCCGACATCGCCTCGGCCGTCGCCGCGGCCAGGAAGGCGAAGGTGGCCGTGGTCTTCGGCTACGCCAAGCAGGGTGAGGGAGCGGACCGCACGGACCTCGGTCTCGACGGCAACGGTGACGCGCTGATCGCCGCGGTGGCCGCGGCCAACCCGAACACCGTCGTGGTCCTGGAGACCGGCTCGGCCACCACCATGCCCTGGCTCGACAAGGTCAAGGGTGTCGTCGAAGCCTGGTACCCCGGCGAGCAGCAGGGGCCCGCCCTGGCCCGACTCCTGTTCGGCGACGCCCGGTTCACCGGCCGCCTGCCGATGACCTTCCCGAGGTCCCTCACGGACACCCCGACCGGCACCAGCAACGCGCGCTACCCCGGCATCCCGGTTCCCAGCGGCAACGACAAGGTCGAGGTCGCCTACAGCGAGGGCCTCGCCGTCGGCTACAAGTGGTACGAGGCCCGGGATATCGCCCCGCTGTTCCCCTTCGGCTTCGGCCTGTCCTACTCCTCGTTCGGCTACGGCGGGCTCGCCGTCAGTTCCGGCGGCAACGGGAACGGTCCGGTCACCGTCGCCTTCACCGTCCGCAACACCGGCGGCGCCACGGCCACCGAGACACCGCAGGTGTACCTGACGCTGCCGACCGCGACCGGCGAGCCCGGCCACCGCCTCGTCGGCTACCGCCAGGTGACCCTCGCGCCGGGCGAGTCGCGCCGGGTCGTGATCCGTCTCGACCCCGCGGACGCCGCGCACCCGCTGTCCTCCTGGAACCCGGGCACCGGCCGCTGGACGGTCGCGGAAGGGACCTACCGCGTGGAGGTCGGCCCCTCCTCGGCGAGCACACCGCTCCGCGCGTCCTTCCGGATCGGCTGAGACGCTCCCCCGGCAGGGCGGGGTACCGGCCAGTGCCTGGGCCGGACCCCGCCTATTCCGTACCCCGCCCGTACCGTGACGACCTGTCGGAAAGCGTTGCCCAAAAGTGTCCGGGCCCGTGGGCCGGCCCTGGTTACGATGCCCGGGCCACCACGCACCACCCGGAGCTGCCCCATGGCCCACCTGCAGGACGTGCCCTCCCCGGCCGGTCTCCTGACCGATCCCTCAGCCTCCTCGGACGGGCGCGCCCTGCCGGCGGCCGCATGGCGGACCTCCGCGCTCGCAGGCATGGCCTCCTACCTCGACGCGGGCTCCATCGTCGCGCTGGGCGCGGGCCTGACGCTCTTTCAGGCCCGCCTGCACCTCTCCAGCGGGGCGCTGGGCGCTCTCGCCGCGCTCGGGCCCAACGCCCTGGGGTGCGCGCTCGGGGCGTTCGTCGGCGGCCGGCTCGGGGACCGGCTGGGCCGCAAGCGCATCTACAGGTACGACCTGCTCCTCTACGCGGCGGGCATGCTGGCCATGGCCCTCGCCGTGAACGCGGCGATGCTCTTCGCCGGGACGGTGGCGGTCGGCGTCGCCGTCGGCGCGGACGTCCCCACCTCGCTGGCGCTGGTCGGGGAGAACGCGGCGCCCCGGGCGCGGGGCAGGCTGCTCGGGCTGACCCAGGTGGCGTGGAACCTGGGTCCGGTGGTCGTGCTGCTGCTCTCCTTCGCCCTGGCTCCGCTCGGGCTGCTGGGCGTGCGGCTGGTCCTGTTGCACTTGGTCGCGGTCGCCCTGGTCACCTGGGCGCTGCGGCGCGGCCTGACGGAGTCGCCGCGCTGGCAGGCGGCCTGCGCCCGGGACGCGGGCCGGCCCCGACTGCGCCTGCGCGCCCTCTTCCGCGGCGCGAACCTGGCGGCCGTGGTGTGGACGACGACCGTCTATCTGTTCTGGAACCTCGCCGCCGGCACCAGCGGCAGCTTCACGCCCTACATCGTGGAGACCCTGCACGCGGGCAGCCGGGCGGCCGGGCTGGCGCTCAGCTGCGCGGGGTTCCTCATCGGCCTGGTGGCGACGGTTCTGCTGTTCATGCGGTTCGCGGACCGCTCGCACCGGGTGCGCAGGCGGATGTGGGCGATCGGCGGCGTGCTCCAGGTCGGGGCCTACCTGCTGTACCTGGTGCTGCCGTTCGACGCCGTCGTGGTGCTGGCGAACATCGCCCTGTTCGCGGTCGGCGGGGCGCTGGCCGGCGAAGGCTTCTACAAGGTCGTGAGCCAGGAGCTGTTCCCGACCATGCTGCGCAGCTCCGCCCAGGGCCTGACCTTCGGCGCGGCGCGCGCGGTCCTGGGGGTCTGGAGCCTGCTGGTCCCTCTCCTCGCCCACGTCGGGATCCGCCCGCTCGCCGCGCTGCTTGCGTTCTTCCTGCTGGTGAGCGCGGTCGTCGGCTACTTCTGGATGCCGGACACCGCGGGCAAGCCGCTGGAGGACATCGCCGCCGAGCGGGCGGCGCTGGCCTGAGCCGGGGTCGGCCGGACCCCTCAGCCGAGGCCCACGCGCGCGGCCGCGGCGGTCCACGGCCGCTGGTCGCCGGCGGGGCGGTAGGTCCGCAGCTGCTGGGTGGCGGCGACCAGGCGGCGCATCGAGGCGCGGTCGTCGACGAGTCCCCGGGCGCGGGCCTGGACCAGGATGTTGCCGAGGGCGGTCGCCTCCGTGGGGCCGGCCACGACGGGGAGTCCGGTGGCGTCGGCGGTCAGCTGGCACAGCAGCTCGTTCCGGCTGCCGCCGCCGACGAGGTGGATCACCTCGACGTCCCGACCGGCCAACTCGGCCGCCTGGCGGACGGTCTGACGGTGCGCCAGGGCGAGGCTCTCCAGAATGCAGCGGACGACCGCACCGGGAGTACCGGGAGGCGTCTGACCGGTGCGTGCGCAGAAGGCGGCGATCCGCGCGGGCATGTCGCCGGGGGCGAGGAACTCCGGGGCGTCGGGGTTGACGAGTGCGGCGAGGGGCTCGGCCTGGGCCGCCCGCGCCAGCAGGTCCCGCAGCGGGATGTCTCGGCCCTGGACCCGCCAGGTGCGCTGGGTCTCGCTGAGCAGCCACAGGCCCATGACGTTGCGCAGGTAGCGGACGGTTCCGTCGATGCCCAGCTCGTTGGTGAAGTTGGCGGCGCGGGAGTCCTCGGAGAGGACCGGCGCGTCGAGTTCGAGGCCGACGAGGGACCAGGTGCCGCAGGAGATGTAGGCGAAGCTCGGCCCGTCGGCGGCCGGCACGGCGGCGACGGCCGAGGCGGTGTCGTGCGAGGCGACGGCGACGACCGGGGTGGTGGCAGGGAGGCCGGTGGCCGCCCGGGCGGAGGGAAGCAGCGTGCCCGCCCGTTCGCCCGGGAGCCGGATCGCGGGCAGCAGCCGCGGATCGAGGCCGATTCCCTCGATCAGCTCGGCGGACCAGGCCCGGGCCGTGGCGTCGAACAGGCCGGTGGTCGAGGCGTTCGTCGCCTCCGCGCCGCGGGCGCCGGTGAGCCAGTAGGTCAGCAGGTCCGGGATCATCAGCAGCGACCGGGCCGCCGCCAGCCGGGCGGAGCCGGCCTCGGCGGCGAGCTGGAAGACGGTGTTGAACGGCAGGTGCTGCAGCCCGGTGATCCGGTACAGCTCCGCGGCCCCGACCTGTGCCCACACCTTCGCGACGAAAGGCCCGGTGCGGGGGTCGCGGTAGTGGAAGGGGTTGCCGAGCAGGGCGCCGGAGGCGTCCAGCAGTCCGTAGTCGACCGCCCAGCTGTCGATGCCGATGGAGGCGATGTCCGCCTTCCGTTCCGCCCGACGCAGTCCCTCCAGGGACGCCTGGTAGAGGCGCAGGATGTCCCAGTGCAGCCCGGTCGGCAGTTGGACCGGTGTGTTGTCGAAGCGGTGGACCTCGTCGAGGTCCAGGCTGTCGCGGCCGACCCGGCCGACGATGACCCGGCCACTGGTGGCTCCGAGGTCGACGGCGGCGAAGGCGGTGGGACGGGAAGGGTTCACGGAAGCAGACCTGTGGCTAGGCGGACGGCGGGGTGTTCACTCGGACTCGGGGTCGCGGCGCTCCGGGGGCCGGCACCTGACGCGGCGGTGCGCGCCATCGGCCCGGCCGACGGGCGGCCCCCAGAGGGATCGTGGTGACGGGGCGTCAGCGCAGGAAGGCTGCGGCGACGCCGGCGTCCACGGGGATGTGCAGGCCGGTGGTGTGGGTCAACTCGCCCGCGGTGAGGGCGAAGACGGCGTTCGCGACGTGCTCGGGCAGGACCTCGCGCTTGAGGATGGTGCGCTGGGCGTAGAACTCGCCGAGCTTGTCCTCATCGATGCCGTAGGTCGCGGCGCGCTGGGCGCCCCAGCCGCCGGCGAAGATGCCGGAGCCGCGGACCACGCCGTCCGGGTTGACGCCGTTGACCCGGATCCCGTGCTCGCCCAACTCGGCTGCCAGCAGCCGGACCTGGTGGGCCTGGTCGGCCTTGGTCGCGGAGTAGGCGATGTTGTTCGGGCCGGCGAAGACGGCGTTCTTGGAGGCGATGTAGACGATGTCCCCGCCCAGCCCCTGCTCGACCAGGATGCGGGCGGCCTCGCGGGAGACCAGGAAGGAGCCGCGGGCCATGATGTCGTGCTGCAGGTCCCAGTCGCGGGCGGTGGTCTCCAGCAGCGGCTTGGAGATGGAGATGCCCGCGTTGTTGACGACCAGGTCCACGCCGCCGAAGGCGAGGACCGCCTCGCGGAGCGCGGCGGCGATCTGCTCCTCGCTGGTGACGTCGACGGTGACGGCCACGGCCTTGTCGGGGCCGCCGAGTTCGGTGGCGACGGCGGCGGCGTTGTCGGTGTTGAGGTCGGCGACGACGACGCAGGCGCCCTCGGTGACCAGGCGGTGCGCGATGGCCCTGCCGATGCCGGACCCGGCGCCGGTGACCAGGGCGATGCGGGTGGCCAGCGGCTTGGGCCTGGGCATGCGCTGGAGCTTGGCCTCCTCCAGGGCCCAGTACTCGATGCGGAACTTCTCCGACTCCTCGATGGGGGCGTAGGAGGAGACCGCCTCTGCGCCGCGCATCACGTTGATGGCGTTGAGGTAGAACTCGCCTGCGACGCGGGCGGTCTGCTTGTCCTTGCCGTAGGAGAACATGCCCACGCCGGGGATGAGCACGATCGCGGGGTCGGCGCCGCGGATCGCGGGGGAGTCGGGGGTGGCGTGGCGGTCGTAGTAGGCCCGGTACTCGGCCCGGTACGCCTCGTGCAGCTCCAGCAGACGGGACTTCACCTCGTCCAGCGGCGCCGTGGCGGGGAGGTCGAGGACGAGGGGGCGGACCTTGGTGCGCAGGAAGTGGTCCGGGCACGAGGTGCCCAGGGCAGCCAGGCGGGGGTGCTCGGCGCGGGCGAGGAAGTCCAACACGGGTGCGGTGTCGGTGAAGTGGCCCACCTGCGGCGCGTCCGTGGAGGCGATCCGGCGGATCAGCGGCGCGAGCGCGGCAGCGCGCTCACGGCGCTCCGACTCGGGGAGCGTAGAGTAGCCGTCCAGCAGCGGGCCGAAGGGCTCGGGCCTGCCGTGCTCGGCGAGGAACTGCTCGGCGGTGCGGATGATCTCCAGCGAGTGGGCCTCGGCCTCCTCGCTGGTGGCGCCCCAGGCGGTGATCCCGTGCCCGCCGAGGACGCAGCCGATGGCCTGCGGGTTCTCCCGCTTGATCTGGGCGATGTCCAGGCCGAGTTGGAAGCCGGGACGGCGCCAGGGCACCCAGACGACGCGGTCGCCGAAGCACGCGTGTGTGAGCTTCTCGCCGTCGGCGGCGGTGGCCAACGCGATGCCGGAGTCGGGGTGGAGGTGGTCCACGTGGGCGGCGTCGACCAGCCCGTGCATCGCGGTGTCGATGGACGGGGCGGCGCCGCCCTTGCCGTGCAGGCAGTAGTCGAACGCGGCGACCATCTCGTCCTCGCGCTCCAAACCGGGGTAGACGTCGGTGAGCGCGCGCAGGCGATCCAACCGCAGGACGGCCAGGCCGGGTTCGGTCAGCGTGCCCAGGTCGCCGCCGGAGCCCTTGACCCAGAGGAGTTCGACGTCCTGTCCGGTCACGGGATCGGTGGCACTGCCCTTGGCAGAGGTGTTGCCGCCCGCGTAGTTGGTGTTGCGCGGATCCGCTCCGAGCCGGTTCGACCGCGCCAGCAGCGCGGCCACCTCGGGGTGGGTGGGGGAGGAGGTCATCTGCGAAAGCCCTTCGGTGAGAGGCGAGTTCATTCCGTTTTCAAGCCCGGCCCCGGCGCGTCCCCCGGAGCGGCCGGCCCGCC
>NZ_JBHSQJ010000133.1:0-13434 GCF_042658505.1 Streptacidiphilus monticola
GTGGGCCGGTCGCGGTGGGGGCACCTCCCGCCCGAAGGGCGGGGGATCCTCGCGGCCCTGGCGGGCGTGCGGCCGTGGCGGGCGTGCGGCCGTGGCGGGCGTGCGGCCGTGGCTGGTCTGCGGCCTGGCGGGCCTGCGGCCGTGGCGGGCCTGCGGCGGGGCGTGGGCGACGTCCGGCTTCGGCAGGCTTTCCCCGAGCGCCGAAGCCGGACGTGGCTCCCCCTTGATGACCCCTCCCCGACCCTCCCCCTGAAATCCCCCGGCCCCGGCCCCCGCAGGGGCCCTGCGGGCCCCGTGCGCGGTCCGGCTTCCCCTCCGGACCGCGCGGGCCTGGGCCGTACTGCGTTCACCTCTCCTCTCGTGCCGGATCGTTGCGAGAAGATTCATCCCCTCGGCACCACCGGGCAATCCTTGAGCGCTGTCACCCGATCGTGGGGCGTTTTCGCCCTTTCGGGCGGGTAGAGCTGTGCCCTCGGCGCACCTTTTCCGGGTTTCCGGTTGTCGGGCAGGCGCGCCGAGGGCACAGGGGAGGCCGGGCTAAAGCTGCTGCGCAGTCAGGGGCAGCGGCGCCTCGCGGCCGCAGGCGTAGGCGATGGGGTTGATCAACTCGCCGGCCTCGGGCAGCCAGCGGTTGAGGGAGTTGGGCTCACGGGCCCACTGGGCGTAGCCCAGCAGGCCGATCCGCGTCGGCGGGGCGACGATCCAGCCGCCCTCGCCGTGGCCGACCAGGTCCAGGCGGCCTGGGCCCCAGCCGAGGCGGCGCAGCATGTCCGGCAGTTTGGCCAGGGCGCCCGGCAGGACCAGGAAGAGCAGCCGGCGGCCGCGTCCGGGGCCGCCCGGCATGGCCAGCACCGGGCCGAGCTGGACGCCCATCCGTTCCATCCGGGCCAGGGCCAGGCAGCCGGCCACCTCGGGGACGTCGATGGCGTCGAAGGACCGGCCGGTCGGCAGCAGGATGGACGCGTGCGGGTTCTCGCTCCACCAGCGGCGGACCACGCCCGGGCCGGCGCTCGAACGCCGGGTCCAGTCGCGGGTCGCCGGATGGGCGCCCGGCATCGGACAGGCCGGGTCGCCGCAGGAGCAGCGGGGCGGTCCGTCGTCCTCGATCAGCCAGGCGCCGGGGGAGACCTCCCAGTGCCGCTCCTCCGCATATGCAACTGCCGCTTCCGGCAGGGACGGACGCAGTTCGCGCGCCGTCCGCGGCCGGGTCGCTCCCAGGGTGTCTTCCACGTCCAGCACAACTGGCCGTATGCCAGGTGGTTACGGCCTGAACTGGAAAGTCGTCCGAGCGGCACGCGCGCTCAGGGGGCGCGTGGAGGCATTCGCGGGGGCGTGCGCGCAAAACCCCTTCGCTCTGCGGGTATCACACTCCGGTGCCCCGCCGTTACGCTGAGCTGAAGTGGCAAGGAGCTGACCGTTTCTGACGCATCATCGGGGCGGGTACCGGGAATGCTTCGAGGGTTCCTCAAGGGGAGGCAGTGACGTCCATGGCCGCCAGACCGCTCGTCGCGCGACAGCCCAATGAACGGCTCCAGGCACTCATCCAGGAGGCCGGCTGCTCCAACGCCGGGCTGGCCCGCCGGGTCAACCTCTGCGGTGCCGAGCACTCCCTCGATCTGCGGTACGACAAGACCTCGGTGGCCCGCTGGCTGCGCGGCCAGCAGCCGCGCGGGCAGGCGCCGCAGATCATCGCGGAGGCGCTGGGCCGCAAGCTCGGCCGCACCGTCACCGTCGACGAGATCGGCATGGCGGACGGGAAGAACCTCTCCTCCCACGTCGGCCTGCAGTTCTCGGCCAGCCTCCAGGGGGCCGTCGAGCAGGTCTGCGAACTGTGGCGCAGCGACGTCGGCCGGCGGGACTTCCTGACCGGGGCCACCGTCGCCGCCTCCGCGCTCGTGGAACCGAGCCGAGACTGGCTGATCACCGGGCCCGACGTGCAGGTGGCCCGCGCCGCCGGACAGCGGGTCGGGCCGGCGGACGTGGACGCGGTCAAGGCCACCACCGAGATGCTGGTCGACCTGGACCACCGCTTCGGCAGCGGCCACGTCCGGCCCGTCGTGGTGCACTACCTCAACAGTGTGGTCTCCGGCCTGCTCAACGGCTCCTACCGGGAGGACACCGGCCGCAAGCTCTTCGGCGCGGTGGCCCGGTTGACCGAACTGGCCGGCTACATGGCCATCGACACCGGCCAGCCCGGTCTGGCGCAGCGCTACTACATCCAGGCGCTGCGGCTGTCCCAGGCCGCGGGCGACCGCGCCTACGGCGGCTACGTGCTGGCCTCCTCGATGAGCCACCTGGCGGCCACGCTCGGAAACCCGCGTGAGATCGCCCAGTTGGCGCGGGCGGCCCAGGAGGGCGCCCGGGGCTCGGCCACCCCCACCGCGATGGCGATGTTCTACGCGGCCGAGGCGCGCGGCCACGCCCTGCTCGGCGACCCGCGCTCCTGCGACGCTGCCGCCGCCAAGGCCGCTGAGTCCCTGGAGCACAGCCGTCCGGAGGAGGACCCGGAGTGGATCGCCCACTTCGACGCCGCCTACCTGGCCGACGAACTCGCCCACTGCCACCGGGACCTGGAGCAGCCGCGCCAGTCCGCCAAGCACGCGATCGCCGCGCTGGAGGGCCACGCCCCGTCCCGGGTGCGCCGCCGCGCGGTCGACCTGCTGCTGCTGGCGCTGGCCCAACTGCAACTGCGCGAGGTCGAGTTGTCCGTGGGTACGGCCACCCAGGCGGTGGAGCTGATGTCGGGGCTGCGCTCGGCCCGCGGCTCGGAGTACCTGGACGACTTCCGGCGCAGGCTGGAGCCCTACCGCGGCCAGCGATCGGTCCAGGAGTTCCAGGCCCGGTTCGCCACGGCGGCGGCCTGACACGCCGTCGCGAGCGGTGCTTGGTCCAGGTGTTCGGTGGGTGGTAACGCGAACGGGGGATTCGGTAGCGTGGGGCGCGCTCGGAGACGCTCAGCCATGACGTGAGGAAACGCGTGAACCACCGCCGGCCGAACCCAGGTGAGCTGACCCCTGACGACCTGTTCCGGCCCGAACCCGGGCCGGCGGCGGGGGACTCGGCCGCAGAGGCGACGCAGTTCCTGCCGCCGATGCCCGCCTCGCCCCAGGTCTATCCGCAGCAGCCGTACCCGCAGCAGCAGTTCCCCCCGGCGCAGCCGCAGCAGCCCTATGGCCAGCAGCCGCCTCCGTACCCGCAGCAGGGCTACCAACAGCCGTACGGCGCACCGGCTCAGACGGCGTATCAGCAGCCGGTGGGCACCCCCGCCTACGACGACGAGCCGCCGGCCCGGCGCGGGCCGTCCACCCGGGCCATCGCGGTCGGCGTCGTCGCCGTCTGCGCGGTGCTCGGCATCGGCATGGGGCTGCTGATGAACGGCAGCGGTTCGGCCACCGCGGGGACCACCGGCTCCACCGCCACCGCGCAGAGCACCGGCAGCAGTGCGGCCTCCGCGCCGGCCGGGACGGACCCGCAGGCCCAGGCGCTGTGGGGCCTGCTGCAGAACGCGGCGAGCAGCCGCTCCGCCGTGGTCGCCGCGGTGGAGAACATCGGCAACTGCCAGAACCTGGCCCAGGCGGCCCAGGACCTGCGCCAGGCCGCGCAGCAACGGCGGGAACTCATCAACCAGTTGGGGCAGTTGCAGGTGGACCACCTGCAGCAGGGCAGTGCCCTGGCCGACGCGCTGCGCACCGGCTGGACCAACTCGGCCCAGGCGGACGAGCACTACGCCAACTGGGCCGACGCGAACAAGGATTCGTGCGGCCACAAGAAGCACCACCTGGGCCACAACGAGGAGAAGCAGGCCGGCGACGCCGCCAGCGGCGACGCCAGCCGGGCCAAGGCCACCGCCTCCCGGCTCTGGAACGCCGTGGCGGCGGCCAACAACCTGCCGAAGCGCTCCCCGCTCCAGCTCTGACCCGACCTGCCCTCAGCTCCCGGCGCCGCCGGTCGCGCTGAGGGCGGGACGCATGTCCACCAGCCCGGTGCGCTCCCAGGTCAGCTCCCCGCCGACGACGTGCTGGAAGGCGACCTCGGTGTTGACCGTCCTGGGCACCGAGACGTTCGGAAGCATGAACTGCGTCTGCCAGTTGAGGGCCGGGGTGATCCCCTTCACCGTGATCCCGGCGGTGGTCTCCAGCCTGGCCTGCAGCAAGCTCGCCGTCACCGGCCCCTGGACGCCCTGCAGCGCGCTGCGCAGCACCTGGTAGGCGACCCAGGTGGTCTCCACGAAGGGGTCGGCCGCGGAGATCTCGGTGTGCGAGAAGGCGTACTTCCTGAGCACCGAGTGCAGGTCGTTCCAGACGGAGCTGTCGTCCGGCGGGTACCAGCTGGTCACCAGGGCATCGGCGAGCGGACCCGAGGAACCGCCGGTGGCGTCGACGACGGTCTGCTGGATGCTGCCGACGACGGAGGCGAGCTGCGTGTGCCGGTGCGGCAGGCGGCGGTAGCTGTCCAGGAAGGTCGAGGTCGAGGCGGCGTCCAGGGCCAGGGTGATGCAGTTGCGACCCTGGTCCCCGGCGATGGCGGCCGCGGCCTGTTCGCTGTAGTCGGTGCGGCCGGGGGTGACCCGGATGTCCACCGCCGCCAGCCTGCTGCTCGCCAGTCCGGCGTTGAGGTAGCCCACCATGGCGTCGCCGACGATGCTGTCCGGGCGCACGATGGCCACCCGGCGGCAGCCCGAGGCGATCAGCTGGGCGCCGTTGCCGGCGAGGAGCGACTGGTAGCCGCCGTTGACGGGATAGGAGTAGGGGGCGCTGAACTCCGTGTCCGACAGCCCGGCGCCGCCGAGGTAGGGGATGCCCGCCTCGCTGAGGACCGGCATGAAGCTGTCGCCGAACTGGCTGTAGGAGCCGACCACGGCGGCCACGTTCTGCTGCACCGCCTGGGTCGCGCACGCCTGGGCGCCCTCGGCGGTGTCCCGTTCGTCGCAGGTGATCACGCGCAGGGTGCGGCCGCCGATGCCACCGGTGTCGTTGATCCACTGCGCTATCGCCTGCGCCGTCACCGGCACCGCCGGCTCCGAGCCGGCCTCCGAGCCCAGCGGCGCCCAGGTCATCACGGTCACCGTGGAGTTCTCCGCGGCGGTCGCGTCCGCTCCGCAGCCCGCCGTGGTCGCGCCCACGAGCAGGGCTGCCGCCGTCGCGGCCAACCAGCTGACAGTGCGTCTGACGTGCTTTCCGGCGGGCATGGTGACGGCCTCTCCGCTGTGACAGCTGCGCTACGAGGAGTCAGGGTGTCGAGCCATGCGCACCGCCGATGGGCAGTCAGGAGAACGGTGGAACAACACCAGGGGAACTCCAGGGGCAGGCCTGGAGCGGAACGCCGCCTTCCGGCACGCTTAGGATCGGGGACCGTGCAAGACGCAGCAAGGGCTTCAAAAACCGGTACCCGCTCCAGGAGGATGGGCGGCATGCCGCTCACTGACATCCCCTGGTGGCGTTGGCGGGCCCGAGTCCGCTCAGCGCTGCACATGCTCGGCGACCCCGTCTTCCAGCAGGAGGTGTGGGGAGCCGGCCGCGACGGCTTCGGTGACGTCACCGACGCCGTCTACCGACTCGTCGAGGACACCTGGCTGGACCGCTGGTCGGCCGAGAAGTACGTCGGCTCCATATTCCGCGACAGCGCCGAGGCCGCGCTGGTCGACACCGCCGTGCTGCGGGTGCTGCGCATCCTGCACCAGGTCGGCCCGGACGCCGCCTGGGCCGTGTACGCCCAGCACCACGGCTGGCCCGAGGCGGTCCGCGCCTGCCGCGAGGCCCATGTGCGGCTGAGCCTCAACGACGGTGAGGACCCGGACAGCCCGCCACGCTCGCTCGCGGTGCTCCAGATCCTGACCCAGAGCACCGGAGCGTGAGACGGCCCGGCAGTGCCGGGCGCCACTGTGGCAACCTTTGTCGGACACGTCCCACGAGAGGAAGCGTCCGGTGGCCGACCAGTACGTCCTGACCCTGTCCTGCCCCGACAAGCAGGGCATCGTCCACGCCGTCTCCAGCTACCTCTTCCTCACCGGTTGCAACATCGTCGACAGCCAGCAGTTCGGCGACGCCGAGAGCGGACTGTTCTTCATGCGCGTCCACTTCTCGGCGGAGCCGCCGGTGACGGCGGAGAAGCTGCGCGCCAGCTTCGCGGCGACGGGAGACGCCTTCCACATGGACTGGCAGATCCACCCGGCCGGGGAGCGGACCCGGACGCTGCTGCTGGTCAGCAAGTTCGGCCACTGCCTGAACGACCTGCTGTTCCGCAGCAGCATCGGCGCGCTGCCGGTGGAGATCGTCGGCGTGGTCTCCAACCACACGGACTTCCGCGGACTGGCCGAGAGCTACCACGTGCCGTTCCATCACATCCCGGTGACGCAGGCCACCAAGGCGGAGGCGGAGGCGGAGCTGCTGAAGCTGGTGGAGACGGAGAACGTGGACCTCGTGGTGCTGGCCCGCTACATGCAGGTGCTCTCCGACGACCTGTGCCAGGCCCTCGCCGGGCGGGCCATCAACATCCACCACTCGTTCCTGCCGAGCTTCAAGGGCGCCAAGCCGTACCACCAGGCCCACGCCCGGGGCGTGAAGCTGATCGGGGCGACGGCCCACTATGTGACTGCGCAGCTGGACGAGGGCCCGATCATCGAGCAGGAGGTCGTGCGGGTCTCGCACGACGTGACGCCCGAGCAGCTGGTCGCGCTGGGGCGCGACGTGGAATGCCAGGCCCTGGCCCGCGCGGTCAAGTGGCACGCCGAACACCGCGTCCTCCTCAACGGCACCCGGACCGTCGTCTTCGCGTAGGTGCCCCGCAAGGGGCGCGGGGAACTGCGCGAGCAACGCACCCACCCATGGAGGTTCGACCCTGATTGCGGGCCGGACCTCCACGAGTGGTGGGCTGGTCGCGCAGTTCCCCGCGCCCCTGACGGGGCCTATGGCCCCACGGCCTCTGACGGGGCCTACGGCCGGGACAGCAGCGGCACAGCTCGAAGCACTTCACGTGCCAGCGCGCTGTCGCCGGTGAGGCCCACCGGGAGGCGGTCGGGGGGCGTGTGACCTGCGCAGAGCTGGCAGAACTCCACCCCGTCCACGGCGATCGTCGCGGTGGGTTCCAGGTCCGCCGCGGCCGCCGGGGGCTCCAGGGCGTCGAGTGGCACCAGCCACTCCCCGCCGCCGCGGCCCTCCACCAGCAGGCGCAGGACCCGGGGCTTCTCCTCCCGCGGGCGCAGCCCGCCGAGCAGATGGGGCAGCATCCGTACCGCCAGGCCCACCAGTTGGCGCAGGTGCGGGCCGCGCGGCGGGTGGACCGGGTAGCCGACGGCCTCGGCGATGTCCTCGCCGTGGATCCAGGTCTCGAAGGTCCGGTCCAGGAAGGCGTCCCGGAGTGGGAGTTGGAAGGCGCCGTAGTCCACCAGCCGGTCGCCCGCGGTGTCGCCGAGCAGCGCGGCGCGTTCGACCAGTCGGCGCGTCTGCGCCCGCCACGCCACCCGGACCGTCTCGGGGCTGCGGGAACGGTTCAGCCGCCGCAGGTAGGCCGTGCGCACCGCGAGCAGCTCGCCCTCGGCGGGCTCCGTGGCTCCGGCGGCCGGGTCGGGCAGGCCGAGCAGTGGGGCCAACAGGCCGTCCACCGCCGCGAGATGGGACAGCACCTCGGCCGGGGAGCACTCCTCCGTACCGTTCCACCAGCGCAGTGTGACCGTCTCGCGCCAGTCGAGCTCGCCCAGGTCGCGCAGCAGCGCGTCGAGCCGGGCCGTCTCCGCGACGAAGGGCTCCGCCCATTCGGGGACCCGGATGGCCGGGGCCCGGCGCTCCAGGCAGCGGGAGAGCACGGCGGCCCGCAGACCGGGCTCCGGGTCCAGCGGCTCGTCCGCCGACAACCAGCCGGCGGCGTCCCGCAGTTGGGCGGCCTCCTGGGAGCAGGAGGAGCAGTCCGGCAGGTGCGACTCCAACAGCTCCGCCTCGTCGGGCGGACAGGCGTCCAGCGCCCAGGCGCCGAGGAGGGTGCGCAGGTCCTCGTGGGAGCGGTTCACTCGGCGCCCCCCGACTCCAGGGCGGTGGCCAGCAGTTGCAGCCCCAGCCGCATCCGGTGCTTGGCCACGTCCGGGCTGATCCCCAGCTCGTGCGCGGCCTGCTCGTAGGTGCGGCCGCCGAAGTAGGTGAGCAGCAGCGTCTCCCGCAGCGCCTGCGGCAGCCCGGTGACGACGTAGCGCACCCGTGCCGCCGTCGCCGCGGCCAGCACCTCCTCCTCGGCGCCGGCGCACTCCGTGGGGCCCGCGCCCTCGGCCGGGACGTCCAGCCCCCGTTCGCGGCGCAGCCGTTCGACGGCCCGGCGGTGGGTGAGCGTCCCGATCCACGAGCGCATCGAGCCGCGGGCGGCGTCGAAGCCCTCCGGATGCGCCCAGACGTGGGCGAAGACCTCGCGCGTGATCTGCTCCGCGGCATCCTGGTCGTCCAGCACGCGCTGGGCCAGGCCGTGCACCAGGGGAGCGAACTGGTCGTACAGCTCACCCAGGGCGGACTCCTCGCCCCGGGCAAGCCGCCGCTGGATCTGCTGGTCCCAGCGGATCGGCGCCGAATTCCGCATCGCGCCTCCCCCTACGTCCCGTGTTGCGAATCTACCCCTGCTGTGAGGGGGGTTCGGCGGGAATGGAAAAACTGTGTGCGGTATCCGGAGGCGGAGCGCTTCTGTTCGGGCACAGGTGGTACGGCTAGCCTGAAAGCTCATCACTTCGACGGAAGCCTGGACCGGTGACCGAACTGACGGTGCGTGCGGAGCAGTACGCCGACTGGACGCTGTTGCGCCCGGCCGGCGAGATCGACCTGGTCTCGGGGCGGGTCCTGCGAGAACGGGTGCACGGCGCCGTGGCGGAGGGCAGCAGGAGGGTCCTGCTGGACCTGAGCGAGGTGCGGTTCTGCGACTCCAGCGGGGTCGGCGTGCTGATCGCCGCGCGGCGGCTGCTGAGGTCCTGCGGGGGCGAGCTGCGACTGGTCCTGCCCGAGGCGTCCGCGGTGGCGGAATGCGCCCCGGTGCACCGCGTCTTCGCCGCGCTCGGCGTCCGCCGGCTCTTCGACATCCACCCGGACGTCCCCTCCGCGGTCTCCGGCGACGAGGGCGAATTCGCGCTCCCGGCGTAAGTCGCAGCCCCGGGGCGCGAGGATCCCGCACCCTCCCCCAGCCTTCGGCCGGGGGTGCCCCCACGGCGGGAGATGCCCCAGTGCGAAGGATGGGGGATCCTCGCGCCCCCGATGGTCCCGTTAGATTGTTCGGGTGAACGAAGTCCCCACCTTGAGCATCGTGCTGCCCGCGTACGGCGTGGCCGAGTATCTGCCGCGCTGCCTGGACTCGGTGCTGCGGACCGACTTCGCGGGGCTCGAGGTGATCGCCGTGGACGACGCCTCGCCGGACGCCACCGGCGCGATCCTGGACGAGTACGCGGCGCGCGACCCCCGCCTGAAGGTGCGTCACCTCGCGGTCAACCGGGGGCTGGGAGGTGCCCGCGAGGTCGGCCTGCGCGAGGCCACCGGCACCTACGTCTGGTTCGTCGACAGCGACGACTGGCTCGCCGAGGGCGCCGTGGACGCCGTCCTCGCCCGCCTCGCCGAGGTCCGGCCGGACGTGCTGATCACCGGCTTCGCCCGGGTCTACCCCGACGGCAGCACGGAGCCGGACACCTGGCGCCGCCTGCTCGTCGAGCCGCCGCTGCCCGCGAGCTTCACGCTCGCCGAGCGGCCCGCCCTGCTGCAGATGATCATGTCGGTCTGGAACAAGGTGGTGCGCCGGGACTTCCTCGAAACCCTCGGCGTCCGCTTCGGGCCCGGCTACTACGAGGACATCTCCGTCACCTACCCGCTGCTGCTCGCCGCGCGGTCCCTCAGCTACCTCGACCGGGACGTCTACCTCTACCGCCGGCAGCGCGAGGGGGCGATCACCAACACCGCCTCGCCCAAGCACGCCGACGCCTTCGCGCAGTACGACGCGATCTTCGAGTTCCTGGACCGGCACCCGGAGATCGGGCCGCAGCTGGTGCGGCTGGTCTTCGACCGGACGGTCAAGCAGGCGGTGACCATCCTGGACACCCCGGGCCTGGTCCCGGACCGGCTGCGGCAGGACTTCTTCGCGCGCGCGGCCGAGCACTTCCGCCGCCGCAGGCCCGCCGGCTACCGCTATCCGTCCGGGCTGCGCGGGGTGCAGTACCGGCTGGTGGAGCGCAACGCCTGGAGCGCCTACGCCCGGCTGCGCCCGCTCCAGCAGCTGCCGCGCACGCTCAAGCGATCCGCCCGCTCCGCGGCGCCGACGGCCAAGCGGGTCGTGCGCGGGGCCGGGCGGCGCGGGCTCTACGAGGCGTACCGGCGGCTGCCGATCGACGAGAACCTGGCCGTCTACGCCGCCTACTGGTACCGCGGCTACGCCTGCAACCCGGCGGCGATCTACGCCCGGATGCGCGAACTGGCCCCGCAGGTGCGCGGGGTCTGGGTGGTGAACACCCGTCAGCAGGCCGAGGCGCTGCCCCCGGGGGTGCCTTACGTCCTGGCCGGGACGCCCGCCTACTTCAAGGCCATGGCCACCGCCAAGTACCTGGTCAACAACGTCAACTTCCCGCACACGATGACCAAGCGGCCCGGTTCGGTGCACGTCCAGACGCAGCACGGCACGCCGCTCAAGCTGATGGGCATGGACCTCAAGGACCGCCCGCTGGCCGCCGCGGACATGGACTTCCAGCGGCTGCGCGAGCACGTGGCCCGCTGGGACTACCTGGTGACGCCCAACCCGCACAGCACCGCCGCGTTCGCCACCGCCTACCCCGGCTCCTACCAGGTGCTGGAGACCGGCTACCCGCGCAACGACCGCCTGGCGCGGGCGACTTCGGCCGACGTGGCCGAGGTACGCACCCGCCTCGGCATCCCCGCCGACGTGACGGCCGTGCTCTACGCGCCGACGCACCGCGAGCAGCAGCAGTCCGGCTACCTGCCGCACCTGGACCTGGAGCAGCTGGCCCGGGACCTGGGCGGCGACTTCCGGCTGCTGGTGCGCGCGCACTACTTCTACGAGGGCGGCGCGGGCCTGCCCGCGGACGAGCGGATCATGGACGTCTCGGCGCACCCCGTCGTGGAAGACCTCTATCTCGCGGCGGACGTGCTGGTCACGGACTACTCGTCGGCGATGTTCGACTACGCGGTGCTGGACCGCCCCATCGTCGTCTTCGCTCCCGACTGGGCCGAGTACCAGCGGGTCCGCGGCGTCTACTTCGACCTGATGGCCGAGCCGCCGGGTGTGGTGACCACCACCGCGCGGCAGCTCGCGGACGCCCTGCGCGACGGCAGTGCGGAGGGCCCGGCGGCGGCCAAGCTGCGGGCGGCCTTCCGCGAGCGCTTCTGCGCCCTGGAGGACGGCCGGGCGGCGGAGCGCGTGGTCCGCGCGGTCTTCCCGGTCCGGTAGCGGGCGCTCAGCCCGCGACGCGGTTGGAGAGCCAGACGAGGGAGGCGGGCAGCATGGCCCGCCACACCTCGGGGCTGTGGCCGCCCTTCGGGACCGTGAGCACCTGACTGGCGCTCTTGTCCCGCAGCACGCCGAAGAGTTGACGCGCGTCGGGCACGGTGCCGCGGTCCTGCAGGCTGCCGGCCAGCAGCAGCGCGATCGGCGGTTGCGAGCGGGCGTCCCGCAGTGCGAGGTAGGGGTTGTTCGCGCGGGCCAGCCGCGGGTCGCGCAGCACCAGCGGCGACTCGGGCGCGTTGTAGCCGGACAGGCTGACCGCGCTGCGGAAGCTCTCCGGGTGCTGCACGGTCAGGTTGACCGCGCAGTAGCCGCCTGCCGAGTAGCCCATCACGCCCCAGCGCCGGGGGTCGGCGGAGGCCCGGAAGGACTTGCGGACCAGGTCGGGCACGTCCTTGGCCAGCCAGGTGGCGGTGCGGACGCCGCTGGGCAGGTCGGTGCAGCCGGCGTCGGTGTTGCCGCCGAGCACGTTGAGCTTGGCCGAGACGAGGATCATCGGCTGCGCCTGGCCGTGGTCGATGAGCTCCGCCAGCTCGTGCTGCACCCGCATGGTGCCGAACCACGCCTGCGGCGTGCCGGGGGTGCCGGGCAGCAACTCGACCACGGGGAAGCGCACTCCGGCCCAGGCCGGGTCGTGGTACTGCGGGGGCAGCCATATGTAGAGGCTGCCCTTGATCCCAGAGCGCTCGCCCAGCGCCACGGTGCGGTAGACCCCGGCGCTGTAGGTGTGGAAGTCGAGCCGCTGGTCCGGGTGCCGGCCGGAGGTGCTGTCGGTGCCCCCGCCGTGCCCGGCGTTGGTGTTCAGCTGGACGGCGGTCTCGGAGCCGAGCAGGTCTCCCCAACTCTCGTAGAAGGGGCCCATGCTGTTGTTGAGCCAGACCAGCACGACGGCCACGGCGGCGAGTTGGCTCAGCAGCGTCAGGCCGGTGCGTGCGGCGTAGCGGGCGGCGGTGGGGCCGGGGACGCGGTTCCAGGCCCACACCATCAGCGCCGTCGTCAGCACCAGCACCGCGATCGTCAGCAGGAAGAACGGTGTGCCGGTAAGACTCATCGTCGAACCCTCTCGGACACCGGGTGAATACGCGTTCTTACTCTTTCAGCGAGCCTACTCGCGCGTGCGCGAACGGCTTCATACCAGCGAATGAGACCCGAATGGCCGTACGGCGGGGGAGGGCTCGGACGCTTGTAGGAAGGGTGGCTTTCGGGTGGCGCGCGCCGCGCTCCCGCGCCGTGCGCGGAGAGTTGCCCTACGCTCACAGAGGTGCGCAGGCAGTGGATCCACAGCCGCGCCGGGGCAGTATGCACCCCCGGGCAGCCCCGGCGTTGGAATATGCCAAAAGACCATGCGATGCCGCCCGGGCGGGGATCATGCTGGAGCTTCATCCCGCGAGTACGGGTGGTGTGAGTGGTGCAGGCGCAGCGCGTGAGGGAAGAGACGCTCCAGATCCGGACAGTGGTCGGGGCCGCCCCCGAAGAGGTGGGACGGGCCCGGCGCTGGGCACGGTCGCAGCTGGACGGTCACGGCCTGGCCCCCGACACGGTGGACACCCTGGTGCTCGTCGTCTCCGAACTCGTCACCAACGCCGTCGTGCACACCGGCCGGGAGGCCGTGCTCAGCCTCGCCCCTGCCGTCGGCGGCAGGGTCCGCGTCGAGGTGGCGGACGCCTCGGCGAGCGCACCGGCGCCACGGGACGCGGAGGATGACGCGACGTCAGGACGCGGCCTGGAGCTGGTCGCCTGCCTGGCCGACCGCTGGGGCTGGTATCCGGACGGACAAGGCAAAAAGGTGTGGTGCGAGTTGGCCGGAAGTGAACGCAACCAATCCGAATTTCCGATCGGGCATTGACGTCGCGTATTCAGCTGATCACCCTTGGATGCGGCACGCCGCGGCGAGGGGACGTCAAGGCCCCGTCAGGTTCCTTGGCGAACGCGGTCGGTGACCCCTGCGGCGGGGCGGGGGCCCGCCGGGCC
>NZ_JBHSQJ010000133.1:13459-15179 GCF_042658505.1 Streptacidiphilus monticola
CCGCCGGTTCAGCCGTTGCCGGCGGTGGCCGTCCCCAGCAGGGCGTCGAGCGCGTAGACGCAGTGGTCCTTGCTGCAGGCGAAGACCCGGCCCTCCGCGGCCACCGGGGAGCCGGCGATCTCGCCCCCGGTGTCCAGCTTCCAGCGCAGCCGACCCGTCGTCAGATCCAGCGTGTGCAGCGAGCGGTCGCGGCTGCCCACGTGCACCAGGCCGCCGTCGGCGGCCGGCGCGCCCGCGAGCTCGCCGCGCGCGGAGTAGCGCCAGCGCTCCTCCCCGAGCGCGGCGTCGAAGGCGTAGAGGGTGTCCCCCGCGCCGACGAGCGCGATGCCGTCCGTGACGACCACCTTGTCCGCGCCTTGGCGCCGCCCGGTCTGCGCCGTCCAGACCACCGCGCCGGTGACCGCGTCGAGCGCGAAGACCGCGCCCAGGTAGTCGGCCACATAGACGAGTTGACCGGCCGTCACGGGCGACGTGAACAGCACGGCCGGCGCGTCGAAGCGCCAGCGCTCCTGCCCGCTGGTCTCGTCCAGCGCCACCACGCCCGCGCCGTTGGCGACGTAGAGCGTGCGGGCGTGCAGCAGCGGGCGTGAGGGCACGTCCTCGCCGACCGGGTGGCTCCACTGGCGCTGACCCGACGTCAGCTCCAGCGAGTGCAGGCGGCCTTCGCCGTAGTAGTAGACGGCGTCGCCGAGGACGGAGGGGCCGCAGGCGGGGTTCTCGTACCGCTGCTGAGCGTCGGCGGCGCTCCACAGTTCGCTGCCGTCGATCGCGGAGCGCACGTGCACGCCGCCGCCGCGGGTGCCCGCGACGAGGACGCCGCCGGCGGCGTCCAGCGAATACGTCCAGCCCGGCAGGACAGCGCGCCAGCGCTCGCTGCCGTCGCCGCCGTGCAGGGTGAACAGGTTCTGTCCGTCGGCGGCGTGCACCCTGCCGTCGGCGTAGACCATGGCCCACGCGACATCCCGGCTCTTGAAGCGGCGGCGGCCGGTGGCGATGTCGAAGGCGTGCACCTCGAAACTGGCGAGGAACAGGGCGCCTTCGGCGACGACCGGCGCACCCCACACGTCGTGCTGCATGCGGAAGCGCCACGGCCGCCACCCGCTCTCCGCCGCGGGCGGGGCGGCGGAGCCGGTGGAAGCCCCGGTGACGACGGGATCGACGGGGGCGGAGCGGGCGCCGCGGCGGACCCAGCCGGTGGCCGCGGGCGCGACGGGCTCCTCGACCGCGGGCGCGACGACCCGCACCCCCGGCCCGATCGGCGTCGCCGCGCCCGCCAGCCGCACCTGCCCGGACGCGGTCTCCCGGGCCCCTCCGCCTTCGGCGGGCCCCGAGCCACCGTGGTACGCCTGCGTACCGGCGACCGCCCCGACCCCGCTGTCCTCGCCTGCGGCGGGGCCGGTGGTTCCCCGGTACGGGCCGTGGCCGGGCAACGCGGGGTCCACCCGTCCGCCGACGGCCCCCGAGTACGCCCCCGCGCCCGCGCCTGCGGCGGGCTGACCCGGTGTCAGCTGCCCGCCGGTAGCGGGATCGGCCCCCGGGCTCCCCGGCGCGCGCCCGGTCGGCCCAGGCTCGGCGGACCGGCCTGCGGCGGGCCCGTCGGTGCCGGGATGACCGCCGCCGGCGTCGGGTCGGCTGCCCTGGCCTCGGCCTCCGGCCGGGCCGGTGGTGCTCGGGTAGGGGCCGTGGCCGGGGTACGCGGGGGCCGGCCCGCCCCCGGCGG
>NZ_JBHSQJ010000133.1:15245-21619 GCF_042658505.1 Streptacidiphilus monticola
CCCCCGGCGGCTGCCGAGCCGCCGGGGTACGCCCCGGCGCCGGCGGCGGGCTGACCGGGGGTCAACTGTCCACCCGCACCGGGGTGGGCCCCCGGGCTCCCCTGCCCGCCGCCGGCCGCCCCGCGCCCGTCGGCGCCCGCGTGGGCTCCCGGTGCACCGGGGTACGCCGCCGCGCCTTGGCGGGGGCCTGCCCCGGCGGCGGAGCCGGGATAGCCCCCGGCGCCATCAGGCCGGCTGCCCTGGGGTTGGTCTCCGGCGGGGCCCGTGGGTCCCGGGTAGGGCCCGTGGCCCGGCTGCCCCGCCAGGCCCGGGGACGCGTTCTCCGCTCCCGCCGGGTACGGGCGCTGACCGGGCGTCAGCACCTCTGGACCGGAGTAGGGCGGGTAGCCCGGGGCCGGGGGGTAGTCAGGGGTCGGGCGGCCGCCCGCCGTGGGGCGCTTGTGGCGGCCCGGGGCACGCTCCGGCTCCGGCGGAGCCGGGGGCGGCACGGGCGCCGCCCCGCGGCGGCCCCGCTTGGCGTCGATGAGGGCGACCGCCGCCGGGGGCAGCCACTCCCGCGAGTCGTCGTCCACGTCGCCCGAGGCGAACAGGTGCGGGCCGAGTTCCGCCGCGATCTGCGCGGGGGTGGGCCGCCGTTCCGGCGCCGGGCGCATGCACGCCTTGATCAGCGGGGCCAGCTCCGCCGGGACCCCGGACAGGTCCGGGGCCTCGCGCAGCAGCATGAAGACCGTCTCCACCGGGTTGGCCCCGTGGTACGGCGCGTGCCCCGTCGCCGCGAAGACCAGCAGCGACCCGAGCGAGAAGACGTCGGACGCCCCGGACACGCCCCGGCTGTCCCGGGCCTGCTCGGGGGACATGTACGCGGGCGTGCCCACCGCCACGTTGGTCATCGTCAGCCGGGTGTGCGACACCCCGGCCGCGATGCCGAAGTCGATCACCCGGGGCCCGTCCTCGGTGACCAGCACGTTGGACGGCTTGAGGTCCCGGTGCACCAGCCCCGCCGCGTGGATCGACTGCAGCGCCTCCGCGATGCCGGCGGCCAGCCAGCGCACCGCGTCCACCGGCAGCGGGCCGCACTCGCCGACCAGGTCCTCCAGCGAGGGCGCGGGAATGTAGGCCGTCGCCAGCCACGGCACCGGAGCGTCCGCGTCCGCGTCCACCACCGCCGCGGTGTAGAAGCCGCTCACCGTCCGGGCCGCCGCGATCTCGCGGGCGAACCGGACCCGGAACAGCTGGTCCTCGGCCAGCTCCGCGCGCACCGTCTTGATCGCGACGCGCCGCCCCGCCGAGGACCGGCCCAGGTACACCAGGCCCATCCCCCCTGCCCCCAGGCGGCCCAGCACCTCGAACGTGCCGATCCGTCGCGGATCGTGAGCGCTCAGCTGGTCCACGACTCCTGCCACCTCCCCGTGTGGTCTTCCTGCAGGGTGATTCTCCAATGCCGACCCGCCGCAGGGCCAACCACCCGCCGATCCCCTGCGCCCCGGGGCTAGATTGATGAACCGTGAGGAAGTGACACGTTCCGAGCCACCGCGAGGAGGCGACCGTGACTCCGTCCCGTTCCACCGCCCGCGCGGGCCGTGCGGCGCAGCTGCAGGGCCTGCTGGAGCACCTGCTGGGAGCACCGCTGCCGGTGCGGCTGCGGGCCTGGGACGGCTCGGAGGCCGGTCCCCCCGGCGCTCCGGTGCTGGAGGTCCGGGACCGGCGCGCGCTGCGCCACCTGCTCTGGCGGCCGGACGAACTGGGCCTGGCCCGCGCCTGGGTCGCCGGGGACCTCGACCTGCCGCCCGGCGGCGACCTCTACGCGATGATGGAGTCGCTGCTGCCGCTGGTCGAGGCGGCCCGCGGCAGCGACCGCCCGCGGCCCCGGCTTCGGGAGCACCTCGGCACCCTGCTGCGGCTCGGCGCGCTCGGCCCCCGCCCGCCGCTCCCGCCGGAGGAGGCAAGGGAACTGACCGGCCGTCGGCACTCGCTCACCCGCGACCGCCAGGCCATCAGGCACCACTACGACGTCGGCAACGAGTTCTACCGGCTGGTGCTCGGCCCCTCCCTCGTCTACTCCTGCGCCTACTGGCCCCCGGGCACCCCGGATCTGGAGAGCGCCCAGGCGAACAAACTCGACCTGGTCTGCCGCAAGCTCGGTCTGCGCCCGGGGATGCGGCTGCTGGACGTGGGCTGCGGCTGGGGCTCGATGCTGCTGCACGCGGCCCGCCACTACGGGGTGCACGGCGTCGGCATCACGCTCTCCCAGGAGCAGGCCGCCGCCGCCCGCGAACGGATCGCGCAGGAGGGGCTCGCGGACCGGCTGGAGGTACGGATCCAGGACTACCGCGAGGTTCCTGACGGTCCGTTCGACGCCATCTCCAGCATCGGCATGGCCGAGCACGTGGGCGCCGAGCAGTACCTCGCGTACGCAGGAAAGCTCTACGACCTGCTGGCGCCCGAGGGGCGGCTGCTCAACCACCAGATCGCCCGGCGCCCCACCCGTCCCGGCGAGCGCTACGAGCTGTCCCCCTTCATCGCGGCCTACGTGTTCCCCGACGGGGAGTTGATGCCCATCGGCGGCACCGTCTCGCTGCTGGAGCGGGCCGGCTTCGAGGTGCGCGACGTCGAGGCGCTGCGCGAGCACTACGCGGTGACGCTGCGCGCCTGGGTGAGCAACCTGGAGGCGGACTGGGAGCGCGCGGTGAAGCTCGTCGGGCGGGGGCGTGCGCGCGTCTGGCGGCTCTACATGGCGGCGTCCGCGGTGGCCTTCGAGAGCAACAGCATCGGGGTCAACCAGGTTCTGGCGGTGCGTACCAGGGACTCGGGGCGCTCCGGAATGCCCAGGTCACGCGCGTGCTGGCAGCCCGGATCCGACGCACCGTCAGCCGACGGGGCCTCAGCCGACGGCCCGTCAGTCTGACGGAGCATCGGGAACCGTCTCCCGAATGGCGCGCGGATCTTGCGGAGTTAAGCTGACGACATGACAGGACAAGTTCGCACCGTCGACGGGCGCGTCGCCGGGCGACGCGGGCAGGCGACGCGGCAGAAGCTGCTCGACTGCCTCGCGGAGATGCTCAGCACGTCGCCCTACCGGGACGTCAAGGTCATCGACGTCGCTCGGATGGCGGGTACCTCCCCCGCAACCTTCTACCAGTACTTCCCCGACGTCGAGGGCGCCGTCCTCGAGATCGCGGACGAAGTCGCCAGCGCCGGCGCCGGTCTCAGGGACCTGGCGACCGACAAGAACTGGGCCGGAAAGGGCGGTTACCAGGCCGCCGAGGAGCTGGTGGACGGCTTCCTCACCTTCTGGCGGGACAACGACGCGATCCTGCGCGTGGTCACTCTCGGCTCCGCCGAGGGGGATAAACGTTTCTCCAAGATCCGCCAGAAGATGCTGACCGGGGTCGCCAACGCGCTCACGGACGCGGTCAAGGAGCTCCAGGCCACCAACAAGGTCGAGAAGTCGGTCAGCGCACCGGCGGTCGCGACCTCGCTGGTGACCATGCTCTCGGCCGTGGCGGAGCAGCAGAAGGCGATCGAGACGCAGGGCGTCAAGGCCAAGGAGCTCAAGCCGAACCTGGCGCTCCTGGTGTACCTCGGCGTCACCGGCAAGAAGCCGCCGAAGTAGGCGGAGCACACAGCAGCCCTTCGCCCCGCAGCGGGAGGCGGCACCGGCATCCTGTCCTGCCGGACGCACCTGCGCGCGACTGTGCCTCGGGGGAGGTTTCGCAGCGCGTACGCCGCCGTCCCGCGCCACCCACTCGGGCGGTCCCCGCTACCGGGGCCGCCCCTTTCCCTGTGCTCCGGCCGCTGCCCGAAGCGCGGATGCGGGCCGGTGCCGTGGGGTCACGGGCAGCTGACGACCTGTCCGGCGTAGGCCAGACCGCCGCCGAAGCCCAGCAGCAGGACCGGGGCGCCGGACCTGATGCCGCCCTGCTCGACCAGCTTGGAGAAGGCGAGCGGGACGCTGGCCGCAGAGGTGTTACCCGATTCCACCACGTCCCGCGCGATCACCGCGTCAGGCGCGCCGAGCTTGGCCGCGATCGCCTCGATGATCCGCAGGTTGGCCTGGTGCGGGACGAAGGCGGCGAGTTCGGACGGGGCGATCCCGGCCTTGGCGCACGCCTCCAGCGCGATCGGGGCGAGCTGGGTGGTGGCCCAGCGGAAGACCGCCTGGCCCTGCTGGCTGATCACGGGCTTCCAGCCGTCGATCCGGACGGCGTCGGTGCGGGAGGTGTCGGTGCCCCAGACGACCGGCCCGATGCCGGGGGTCCCGGCCGCCTCGACGACGGCGGCGCCGGCCCCGTCCGCGAAGATCACGCAGGTGGAGCGGTCGGTCCAGTCGATGGTGTCGGTCATCTTCTCCGCGCCGATGACGAGGGCGCGGGTGGCGGCGCCGGCGCGGATGGCGTGGTCGGCGGTGGCCAGGGCGTAGGAGAAGCCGGAGCAGACGGTGTTGATGTCGTAGGCGGCGGGGCTGCTGATGCCCAGTCTGGCCGCCACCTGCGCCGCGGTGTTGGGGCTGCGTTCGATCGCGGTGCAGGTCGCGACGACGACCAGGTCGATGTCGGCGGGGTCGCACCCGGCCGCGGCGAGCGCCTTGCCTGCGGCGCGCACGGCCATGTCGGTGACGGACTCGTCCGCCTCGGCCACGTGCCGGGTGCGGATGCCCACGCGACTGCGGATCCAGGCGTCGTCGGTCTCGACGATCTTCGCGAGATCGTCGTTGCTGAGCGTCCTGGCGGGCTGGTAGTGCCCCAGCGCGACAATCCGTGATCCAGTCATGGATCTACTCAATCCGGTTACCGACGGGTCCAGGTGCAGGCCCTTCCACAGCATCGGCCCCACGAGCCTGTGGACTCCGGACAACGGCGGCGGCCCGCCCGGCCGGCCGGAGTCGCTACGCGGCGAGGGACGCGGCGTCGCCCATGACGATGACGGGGTGCTTGGCAGGGTCGAGCGCCCGGAGGAGGGTGGCCATGTCCTGCTTCGGAAGGCTTATGCAGCCGTGGGTGGGGCCCCCGTGGTCCACGTGCACCCAGATCCCGCCGCCGCGGCTCGCGCCGAGCGGCCTGCGGCCGTCCAGCGGAGAGGAGCCCGGGACGTGGTTGTAGTTGATCGCCACGACGTAGTCGAAGGCGTCCGCCAGCGACTCGCCCTCGAAGCCGGTACCCGGAGCCTGGAACGCGGAGGAGCGCGTGTAGGGGAGCTTGGTGCCGGGGTTGGGGTCGAGCCCGCCCGCGTCGGTGAGGCTGAACACCCCGATGGGGCTGTGCAGGTCGCCCGCGTGGTGGTCGGTGGTCCAGCCGTCGCGGGCGTTGTGCCCGCTCCAGGTGGTACCGGCGATCCAGCCGCCGTCGGCGGTGCGGGTGTAGAGGGTGACCTTGGTGGTGTTCTTGTTCTTCCCCGCGCCCGAGGCGATCAGCACCTGCTGGGTGCCGGCCGGGATCTTCTTGAGGAAGGTGGGCCCCAGGCCCGGGAGTTGACTGAGCGTCGCGGCCTGCGTCGCGCGGTCCACGGAGCGGGAGGTGCCCGGGCCGACGGCGGTGTGCTGGCCGCCGTTCGCCGGGACCGTCGCGGCCGGGGCCGCGTCGGCGGAACCGCCCTTGCCGTGCGGATCCGCCATACCCGCCACGGCGATGACCGCGACGGCGGCGACGGAGCCGATGCCCAGGAAGCCGGTGCGGATGGCCCGGCGGCGCCGCTTGGCGCGTGCCCGCGCGGCCGCTCTCGCCTGCGCCCGCGTCGGCCGGGCAGTCCCGGGGACGCCGTATTCGGCGTCGGCGGGACTGGGGTGAACGGAGCTCCGCGAGTGGCTGGGCATGCTGGAACGCTACCTCCTTCCTGTGAGCGCTTGAGGGAGCGGCATGCCCTGCGGACGGCCCTGGCGCGGTTTTTGATGGCCCTTTAGATATCTATGCCCGTTTCGCCCCCTCGTGAAGATGTGGTGATTCCCCCACCTCACACGGGGCACGCACGCCCCCATGCCCCCTGCTCCGCCGGGCGCCGCGCTTGACTCCACCCGGCCGTCGGCGGTGTGACCTCCTCCAACTCCACGCTGGTCGCCGGCTACCGGGCCCCCGGTGGGGCAGGCGGCCAACTTCCGCGACCTGCAGTCGCTTGTGGCTTCGGCACCGGGCGACCGACCCCGCCCGGTCCCCGGCTCCGCACCGCCCGGCCCTGCGGGCCCGCGGAGCGGGGCGTGCGCCGACCGGAGCCCCGCGTTGGCTGCGAGGCGCCCGTTCCCCGGCTGCCGGGGCGGGCCGGCCGTGCGACGCGCGCCCGGCGCTCGGGTCCTGTCCGGCCGTCAGGGGGCGTAGCCCGCTGTGGCGTTGCCTGCCTCCCGCATGAGCGCTGGCCGACCCCACGCCGGCGCTGCCCGGCGCCGC
>NZ_JBHSQJ010000134.1:0-222 GCF_042658505.1 Streptacidiphilus monticola
TGGGTCAGGGCATGGCAGTTCCACGGTGCAGAAGGCCTGACTGCAAAAAATAATCATTATTCCGATGAATTTAAACTCGTGGTCGTCCGGGCGGTTATCAGTGACCGCCTGACGATGCGTGAAGCGGCTGCCCGGTTTAATCTCTCCGCAGAAATACTTGTCCGGCGCTGGCTCGACGTGTACAACGATGCCGGAGCGGAAGGTCTTTTAAACATACAATGC
>NZ_JBHSQJ010000134.1:275-634 GCF_042658505.1 Streptacidiphilus monticola
CTCAGGGCCGAACTGCGTTATCTGCGGGCAGAGAATGCCTATCTAAAAAAGTTGAAAGCCTTGGTTCAGAGCGAAAAAAATGGCAAAAAGCCCTGATAATCAGTGAACTAAGGCATGAACACGCTCTGCGGGACCTTCTGCGGGCGGCCGGTATGTCCCGTAGCACGTGGTATTACAATATGAATGCACTGAAGCAAGGGGACAGGTATGCGGGTCTTAAAGAGAACATCAGGAAGATATACCACTATCACAAAGGTCGTTATGGCTACCGCAGGATCACGCTCGCACTGAGAAAACAGGGGCTGCGGATAAACCATAAAACAGTGCAGCGGCTGATGGCAGAACTGTCACTCCGGTCT
>NZ_JBHSQJ010000135.1:0-215 GCF_042658505.1 Streptacidiphilus monticola
CTGTTCCTGCCAGGTTATTGTTCTGGCAGATAAAACAGGCAGTGGGTTATCCACAGAAACGGTGCATAACCCTGTGAGTCGATGCCGGGTATCTCACCGTCTGCTAAGTCAGTGGCTCTATAAGTTCCCGGCCCTGGTTCCCGGGATTGCCAACAGCCCGGCTGACGGGGTGCCATGTGAAATCTTCGGCGGGAAGACTGCCCTCACGGGCAATG
>NZ_JBHSQJ010000135.1:334-535 GCF_042658505.1 Streptacidiphilus monticola
TGCCGTTCTCAAAAGGTGGTTTCCCGATGGCAGCGAGCAGGAGCGGATTTCCGTCCTTACGGTAAATGAAAAACGGCTGTTTCACGCCGTTTTGCTGTTTCCACTCAAACCAGCCGTCAGCAAAAACAATGGCCCGTCCGTGCTCCCAGAGTGGCCTGAACATCCGGCTGCCGGCCGCAGTTTCACTTCTGGCGTTGATGA
>NZ_JBHSQJ010000136.1:0-8690 GCF_042658505.1 Streptacidiphilus monticola
CGTCACCTGGCAGGACGGCTGGCCCCTCGTCGGCGAGGTAAAGCTCGAAGTCGCCGACCTCCCCTGGCCGTTGACGCCTGCCCCCGCACCTCCGGCACGGGAGGACTTCGACACGCCCGAACTCCTCCCCCACTGGATCTCTCTACGCGACCGGCCTGCCGAGCGCGTCACCACCAAGGAGCGCGACGGCTGGCTCACCCTGCGCGCCCGCGGCGGCTCCCTCGACTCCATCGACGCCGTCTTCGTCGGCCACCGCCAGCAGCACCTCGCCTTCGCGGCACGCACACTCATCGACGCCGGCGCGGGTGTCGGCGGCCTCGCGGTCCGCCTGGACGAGCGCCACCACTACGCCGTCCAGGCCGCCCCGGACGGAACCGTCCGGGTGCTCGCCCGGATCGGCTCGCTGCACACCGTCGTCGCTCAACTGACGACTCCCCCAGGACCGTTGGTGCTCACCGTGCGCACCGACGGAGCGCCCCTGCCGCACGACTCCCGCAAGGGCCCCGACTCCCTCGTCTTCGGCGTCGAGGCGGCCGACGGGACGCTCACCGAGGCCCCACCGCTCGACGGGCGCTACCTCTCCACCGAGGTCGCCGGAGGCTTCACGGGCCGCGTCGTGGGCGTCTACGCCGCCGAGGGCACCGTGTGCTTCGACTGGTTCGACTACCACCCGGCGGGCGACGGAACCGGCGCCGCCCCCTGAGACCGGCGGCGGCCGCGCCTCTATGAGGGGGAGGCGCGGCTGCCGTCGCACAGGCTCACAGGATTGTCATGGGCCTGGCATAACCGCACACGCACCACCGCGCGTTGGCACCACGCGCGTTGGCACCACCGCACCACCACCCACCCAGTCGCTCGTCTCGAAGGAGAGACCATGCGCAAGCTCGCACGTGCCGCCGTCCCCCTGCTCTCGGCCGCCACGGCCCTGCTGCTGACCGCCACCACGGCCAGCGCCGCCACCTACCAGTCCTCCGACCGGTGGGCCTCCTACACCAGCGGCAGCTACACCATCTACAACGACGAGTGGGGCAGCGGCTACGGCTCGCAGACCCTGTGGGCCAACTCCTACAAGGACTGGGGCGTCTACTCCACCCAGCCCGCCACCTCCGGCGTCAAGAGCTACGCCAACGTGAGCCGCTCCATCGGCAAGTCGCTCAACTCCCTGTCCAGCGCCACCAGCACCTTCGGGGTCACCCTGCCCGGCGTCGGCGACTGGGAGGCCGCCTACGACATCTGGCTCAACGGGTCCTCGTACGAGGTCATGCTGTGGATGAACAAGCACGGCAACGTCGGCCCGCTCGGCTCCTCCATCGGCACGCTGACCCTCGACGGCCGGACCTGGACCGTCTACGTCGGCAACAACGGGTCCAACCCGGTGTACTCCTTCGTCCTGTCCGGCAACGTCACCTCGGGCACCGTCAACATCCTCGACCTGCTGAAGTGGATGCAGAACACGAAGGGCTACTTCTCCAACCCGACGCTGTCCACCGTTCAGTTCGGCTTCGAGATCAGCGGCACCAACAACACGCAGCAGAACTTCACCGTCACCAACTACTCGGCGAGCGCGTCCTGATGACGCGCCGTCCGCTCTGAACAGGGGCGGGCCCCGGCACCGGGGAGGCTTACCCCGGCCGGGACCCGCCCCTGTGCCCGTGCCGTCCGGCCGGGTCAGCGGACTGCGGAGCCGAGCTCCCAGAGCTCGCCGGGGCGCAGCGCGGCCTCGGTGCTCCCGGTCGGATGGTGCAGCGTGAGTGCGACCTGGCGCTCGGCCCGGAGCACGACCGTGCCCAGCTTCCCGTCGGCCCAGGCGAGTTGCTCGACGGTGACACCGCCGCGGGCCCGCAGGCCGCGGACCTCGCCCGCGGGCCAGGCGGCGGGCAGGGCGGGCAGCAGCCGGAGCACGCCGTCCTCGTGCGACTGGACCAGCATCTCCGCGATGGCCGCCGTGGAGCCGAAGTTGCCGTCGATCTGGAACGGCGGGTGCGCGCAGAGCAGTGAGTCGTAGACGCCGCCGTGCGGCAGGCTCGCGTCCGGTGCGGTGAGCATCAGCCCGAGCAGCCGGTGCGCGGCCTCGCCGTCGCCGAGCCGGGCCCACAGGGCGGTCTTCCAGGCGAGGGACCAGCCGGTGGAGGCGTCGCCGCGCAACTCCAGGGTGCGCCGGGCGGCCTGACGCAGCGTCTCGTCCCCGGCCAGGCTCGACCCGGGGTGGACGCCGAACAGGTGCGAGACGTGCCGGTGGTGCGGCTCGGTCTCGGTCCGGACGGTGTGCCATTCGAGCAGCTCGCCGCGCGGGCCGACGGCGAGGGGGCGCAGCCGGGGCAGGGCGGCGGCCATGGCCTTGACCAGTTCGGGATCTGCCGCGTCGCCCGCCGCCTCCGCGGAGTCGAGCAGGAAGCCGAACAGCTCCCGGGCCAGCGTGGTGTCCATGGCCGTGGACAGGTCGACGCTCGCAGGGCCGTCCGGCGTGGCGAAACGGTTCTCCGGCGAGGTGGCCGGCGCGGTGACCAGGTACCCGACGCCGTCCTCGGTGGCCTCGGTGTCATCGGTGTCCTCGGTGAACAGGCCGAGCAGGAATCTGGCCGCTCCCGCCGCCACCGGCCAGGCCCGCTCCCGCAGGAACGTTTCATCGCGGCCGAAGCGCCACCGCTCGGCCAGATGCAGGGCGAGCCAGGGGCCGCCCATGGGCCAGGCGGACCACATCGGGTCGTCCTGGCCCTCCCCGACCGGCCACGTTCCGCGCCACAGGTCGGTGTTGTGGTGGACGGTCCAGCCCGACGAGCCGTAGACCTCCCGCGCGACCTCCTGCCCCGCCTCCGCCAGGTCCGCAACGAGGTCGAGCAGCGGCTGGTGGCACTCGGGCAGCGCGGTGGTCTCCGCGGGCCAGTAGTTCATCTGGGTGTTGATGTTGACCGTGTAGTCGGACCGCCACGGCGGCACGACCTCGCGGTTCCACAGCCCCTGCAGGTGCGCGGCCTGGCCGCCGGGGCGGGAGCAGGCGAGCAGCAGGTAGCGGCCGAAGTCGAAGAGCAGCGGGGCGAGTTGCTCGTCCCTGACCTCCGCGCGCAGTCGCCGGTCCACCGGCAGCTCGGGGCGGCCGGGGGCGCGGTCGAGGCGCAGCCGGACGCGGTCCATCAGCGCCGCGTGCGCGGCGGCGTGGTTCGCCCGCAGCTCGGTCCAGGGCGTGTCCCAGGCGTCTTCCACGGTCCGGGCCGCCGCGTCGAGGCAGGCCTCGGCGTCGGTGTGCGGCGGCCGGTTCCAGGCCGTGAAACTGGTGCGCACGTCGAGCAGCAGCGTCACCGCACGTGCGCCGCGCAGCCGCAGCGTGTCCTGATCCTGCGTCAGCTGCCCGCCCTCGGCGCGGACGCGGACCAGCGCGGCGGCGCGCACGGCCCGGTCGTCGTGCTCCACGCGGCCGTCGGGCGCGAGGTAGGCCGGCGCGGCGACCAGCAGCGCGAGCCCGTCGTCGGCCACGGCTCGCACCTGCTGCCGTTCCTGGGGGCTCTCCCAGCTCAGGTCGGCGTCGATGCCGTCCGAGTCCTGGAGGCGCACCAGCAGCAGTCCGGTGCCGGCGTCGGCCAGGATCTCCGCGCCGTGCTGGCGGACCACGCCCTCCCTCAGGTCCAACTCCCGTCGGTACACGCCGTCCTGGCCGCCCCGGTGCAGGCGCAGCACCAGGTCGCCGACCGGCTGCGGGGCCTCGGGGTTGCGCGCCTGGGTGGCCTGGAGCCGCTCCCCCGCGCTGACGTGGCGCCCGGCGCGCAGGTCGCTGCGGACGGCGTCCATGAGGCCCGCGGGGACGTCGGGCGTCTCGGGGCGGGGCGGACCGGACCAGAAGGTCTCCTCGTTGACGGAGAGCCGGAGTTCGCCGCGGTCGCCCCAGACCATGGCCCCGAGGCGGCCGTTGCCGACCGGGAAGCCGTCCACCCACTGCCGGGCCGGCCGGTCGTACCAGAACTCCGTCACGCGCTGTCCCTCCCGATCGGCCCGCCGTGCACCTTGACGGCGTAGGGGCGCAGGCTGTCCTGCCCCGGTGCGGCGACGTAGCCGAGCGCGTTGAGCAGGGCCACCACCCCGGCGGCGAGGGGGGCGTGGACCTCCCCGGTGCCCAGCAGAATGCTTTCGTCAAGCTCGACGGGCAGCTTCCAGTGCAGCCAGACGCCCCCGGCCGGGTCGTCGAACTCGTCCACCTCGACCTCGACGCCGGCCCAGGCGTCCGAGCGGTCGCCGCTGACGTCGTAAGGGCGGGCGCGGATCCCGGCCGCGAGCAGGTCCCGCTCCACCTGGGCGGCCAGCCGCAGCAGTTCGGCCGCCGCGACCGGCCCCACCTTCCTCGGTCCGAGCCCCACCGACGCTCCCCCGTGCCGTGTCCGTTCCCTCGCGGACCCAAGACTAGGGCCTGTCCGGCGGATCTTTCCGGATCAGCCCGCGTTGTTCCCTCACCCTGCGGGCGGGAGGTGCCCCCAGGTGCGGCCTCCAAGGCGGCGGAGCGCCCTCGTACTGGACCTACTTGGGCGTTCCGCCGACGCACGGTGGGGGCCGCCTCCCGGCCGGAGGCTGGGGGAGGCCGTGCCGGACGGTGCGGGCCCGGAAAGATCCGCTGGACAGGCACGGGTCAGCACGGTGCCACCTGTTGGACAGGTCCCACGATCATCATGGGATGCATGCGACTCATCCACGCCGCCGAGCCCGCCCCCGGCGCCGGCGTCTCCGAGGACTGCGTGCTGACCGGTCCGGACTTCGCCCTCGTCGTCGACGGCGCCACCGCCTCCGGCCGGGAGACCGGCTGCCGCCACGACGTGGCCTGGTTCGCCAGGCGCCTCAGCGCGGCCCTCGGCGCTCTCCTCCTCACCGGGGGGACCGCCCCGCTGCCGGAGCTGCTGCGCGCCGCCATCACCGAGGTCCGCGCCGCGCACCCGCAGTGCGACCTCGGCAACCGCGACTCCCCGTCGGCCACGGTGGCCGCCGTCCGCGCGGCGGCGGGCCGGCTGGACGTCCTGGTGCTGGCGGACTCGCCGGTACTGGTGGAGACGGCCGACGGCGCCCTGCACGTCCTGTCCGACGACCGGCTCGACCGCCTGCCCGCCTATGACGCGGCGTCAGTCGCCGCGCTGCGCAACCACCCCGACGGCTTCTGGGTCGCCTCCATCGACCCCGGGGCCGCCGACCAGGCGCTCACCCGATCCTTCCCGCTGGACTCCGTGCGCCGCTTCGCCGTCCTCTCGGACGGCGTCTCCCGCCTCTCCGAGCACTTCGGCCTGTCCTGGCAGGCCCTGCTCGACCTCCTCGACGTCTCCGGCCCCGATGCCGCCATCGCGGCCGTCCGCGCCCGCGAACGCGCCCTCGCTCCGGGCGAGTTCACGGGCAAGCGCCACGACGACGCGACCGCGGTGTTCGGCCGCCCCTGACCAGGGCGCGGAAATCCCGTCGAACCCGCAGGCGGCGGTCCCTAGGATGACCGGTGCGGGGGCGGCTCCGCGGCGTGCTTCCTTCTTCTCTTCTCTGAAAAAGATCCCAGTGCGCCCACTCTCCGCCCCCGCCTTCTTCCTCTCCTTCTCACCGTCCCTCCGGAGGATCCGGCGATGGCGCCGACGACGCACGCCCCTGACGAGACTCTCGCCGCGCTGCTGCTGCGACGGCTCTCCTCGGTCGCGGTGGCACCGTCGGCACCAGGACTCCGCGACGACGCCTGGCTCAGCGCCCGGGGCGTCGCCGCCCTCGAGGCCGAACTGGCCGACCGAGGCCACGTCCTGGCCCCGCCGCTGGCCCGGGCACTGGCCGCCCTGTCCCCTGCCGACCTCGCCGTCCAGGGATCGCTGCTGCTGCACGAGGTCGACCGGCTGCTCGGCAACGACCGCCCCCACATCCCGCTCTTCCGCGGCTTCCCGGAGGACGTCCCCGAGCACGCGCACAGCCTCTACGCGACCCGCATCCACGCCCTGCTCGCCCGACAGCCGTTCCAGCCCTGCGTGCGCTGCGGCCGCGTCGGCGACATCGTCGAACTGCCGTCCTGCGCTCACCTGTTGTGCTCCCGTTGCGTCGCGGACCTGGAGTACTGCGAGTGCTGCGGCATGCGGCTCGGCCTCCCGACCGCCGCGCCGACGTCGCGCGAGGAGCCGCCGGCCGACACTCCGCCGGTCCGCGTGCTGCACCTGCTCGACGGCACCCAGGACGCGGCCCTGACCGCGCTGCTGCGCATCCTGACCGGACGCGCGGTGCCGCCCACCCCGGCCGACCGAGCGGACCTGGACACGCTGCTGCGCCTGGCGGACCCGGCGGTGGTGGCGGCGGCCCTCCCGGCCGAGATCCCCGTGCGCGAGACCCGGGCCCGGGTCCTCGCGGCGCTGCTGCCCGACGCGGCCTCCGACGACCTACTGGCCCGTCACCTGCGCAGCGCCACCGACGTCCTGCGCCTGCTCGTCGCCTGGTCCGGCGGCGAGCCGGACCTCGTCGCCCCGCCGCGGCTCCGCTCGCTCCCCCGTCGGCTGCGACGGACGCTGCTGCGCCTGCTCGACGGCTTCGACCCGCACCGCCTGGTGGAAGATCTGCGCCGGCACCCGGGGCTGTGGAAGCGCGCCGGGGAACTGCTGCACCCCTTCGAGCACTCGGCGCGCCACCCGCGTGCCGCACTCGCCTTCGCCGTCCTGCGCGGGACCGACCCCTTCGCTCCCGGCCTGACGCTGGCCGGCGACGTGCTCCCGGCCGACGAACTGCGCCTGGTCGGCGGGGAGTCCACGGCTCGGCTCACCTTCCACGGCTGGGGCGCGCAGGTGGAGCGCGCGCTGGCGACGGGCGATCTGCTCTGGGCGCTCGAGCTGCTTCGCCGACGCCCGGGCGAACTCGTGCGCCGCCTGCACCAGTTGCTGCGCTGGGGCGCGCCCGAGGTGGTCGAGCCGGTACTGGCCGACGTGCTCCCGTCGGTGGGCGTGAGCGCCCTGCTGGCAGCGTGGGGACGGCTGCGTGCGCTCTCCCACCCGCTGGACAGCACCCGCGTCGTCTTCCCTCGCGGCCGGCTGGCCGCGGCGCACCGCCTGGACGACTGGGGCGTCCCGGTAAGCCCCGCCCAGGCCCACGGCTGCTGCCGCCTGCTGGAGGCCGAGCTGCTGCGCCGCTGGGCGACGGCGGACTGGGAGGCGGCGGTGCTGGACGCCGGACTGGCGGACCTGGGCGTGCCCCTGGCGACCCGTCAGACCTCGCGCGCCCTGGTGGAGCTGCCCCGGGGCAGTCGGCAGCCCCTGCCGGACGCCATGCGGCTGCGCCTGTTCCTGCACTGGGTGCAGCCGCCCAAGGTGCGGGTGGACCTGGACCTGTCCGTGGCCCTCTACGACGCGCACTGGCGCTTCGTCGGGCTGTGCGACTACACGCACCTGGTGCACGGCGAGAAGGCGGCCGTCCACTCGGGGGACTTCACCGCCGCCCCGGCGCCGCACGGTGCGACCGAGTTCGTCGACCTGGACCTGGCGGCGCTGCGGGACGGCGGCGTCCGCTTCGCCCTGCCGGTGCTCTTCTCCTTCAACGACGTCCCCTTCGACGACCTGCCGGTGGCCCTCGCCGGGGTGCTGGGCACGGAGGGGCCGCGGGCCGCGTTCGACCCGCGGCTGGTGCGCCAGCGCTTCGAGCTGTCCGGGGACTCCCGGGTCTCGCTGCCGCTGGTGCTGGACCTGGAGGAGCGCGAACTGCTCTGGACGGACGTCCAGTTGCCCGCCGCAGGCGGCGCGCACAACGTGTGGCGGTACCGCGACCGGCTGGGGCGGCTGGGCCGCGACCTGTTCCTGCACTTCGCGCCCGGGCGGCAGCTGTCGCTCTGGGAGACGGCGAGCCGCCGGGCCGCAGCCGGCGCGGGCACGGTACTGGTCCGGCAGCGGGACGGCTCGGTGGACCTGTTCCGGCGCGGCGGGGACGAGTCGTCCGCGGACTTCGCCGAGCGGCTGGCCTTCCCGGCGGTGGCGGACGGTCAACGGCTCACGGAGTCCGACATCGCCCAACTGCTCCGGGGGAAGCGGGTCCTGGCGGTGCTGGCCACGGGTGACCTGTCGCCCGCACTGCTGGCGGAGTCGTCAGGGGCACTGTTCCGGGGCCTACCGGGGCGGGTGGACGCGGTCCCCGTGGCTCGCGTGGCCCGGCTGTCGGCGAGCGACCTGCTTCCCAGCGAAGCTACCGACGAGTAATATCCGGGGCATGACTGACGCAGCCGCGCCCTCGATCGCCGAACTCCTGCCCGCCACCGTGCCGATGGTCCGCACCCTCCAGCTGGGCTTCGGCGAGTGCACCCCCGAACGGGCGGTGCTGACGCTGCCGGACCGCCCGGAGTACCACAACCACGTGGGCGGCCCCCACGCCGGGGCGATGTTCACCCTGGCCGAGTCGGCGAGCGGGGCGGTGGTGCTGGGCGCGTTCCTGGACGTCCTGGACCGGGCCACCCCGCTGCCGGTCCGGGCGGAGACCGCCTGGCTCAAGCTGGCCCGCGGACCCCTCACCGCGACGGCGGAGCTGGGGCGGCCGGTCGCGGAGATTCTCGCGGAGCTCGACGCCGGCAAGCGCCCGGAGTTCCCCGTGAGCGTCACCACGACGCGCGAGGACGGTGCCACGACGAGCACGATGACGATCGTCTGGACGCTCCGCCCCAACGACGCGGGCTGAGCCCCGTCAGGCGGCGAAGCCGCCGAGGGCGCGGGATCCCCCACCCTCCCCCA
>NZ_JBHSQJ010000137.1:0-58394 GCF_042658505.1 Streptacidiphilus monticola
CCGCCGTGCTTCTCCTTGATGGCGTCGATCAGCTGGCTCTTGCGCATGCGGCCGGTGCCGCTGATGCCGAGGCCGGAGGCGAGCTGCTGCAGCTCGGCGAGCACCATGCTGTTGAGCCCGGTGCCCGTGGTCCGACGGCGCTTCGGCGCGGGGGCCGGAGTGGTGTCCGGACTGCCAGTGGCGTCCGGGCGCGCGCCCATCAGATCGGTGGTGTCGCTCACGAAGGGTCCTTCCCTGGAGCGGACGTCGGCCTGTCTGGCTCGGCGACCGGTTGTGCTGTCCGGCCTGTGTTCTCTTCACAGGTCCGGGGCTTGGTTCCGCCTGGCGTCCAGGCGGCGTGTTGTTCGTGCGAGTGTTGCGGGGTGGTGATGGGACGTGCAGGTCCAGCGTGCAGCGCACGTCTCGTCGTCCCGGGCCCCCGTCGCGTGCGCGGCACCCTGGGCCACGGTCCGCGAGGGAGGTGGGGTTTCAGGAGCCGACGACACGGCTTCGGGATGCGGTCACATGGCGCAGGCAGGCTGCGTACGCCGTGGCGGGCTCCCGGAGAATTGCTGTCCCAGAGGGGACGCTGCGCATCGGGCCCCGTCGGGCGCCTGATGCAGACATGAGGTTAACACTACTGGACCCAACAAACATTCCCCCACTCCGTGTGAGTCAATCGTGTCCCGTCCTACAGTTCGGACTCGCCCGTCGGGGTCCCGGACACGGCGTTCCCGGGGCCTGGAGCCCCGGCTTCCGCAGAACCCTCGGCCAGTTCCGCCAACGGCAGGACCGCCGCTCCCTCGGTGTCCATGTCCAGCCGGTTGGCCGACCATGCGGGGCCGGCGACCGCCCGTACCTTTTCGGCCGTTCCCGCGTCGGCCAGCGCGAGCACCGTCGGGCCCGCGCCGGAGATGACGGCGGGGATGCCCTCCGCCCGCAGCCGGGCCACCAGCTCCGCGCTCAACGGCATGGCCGGAGTGCGGTAGTCCTGGTGGAGCCGGTCCTCGGTGGCCGGCAGCAGCAGCTCCGGGCGGTGCGTCAACGCCTCCACGAGCAGCGCGGCCCGGCCCACGTTGGCGGCCGCGTCGGCGTGCGGAACAGTGGCCGGAAGCAGACCCCGGGCGACCTCCGTCAGCACCGGATCGGCGGGCACGAAGACGACGGGGACGACATCCTGATGCGGCGTCAGGGTCACCGCGTGGGCCTCCCCGCCGCCCTGCGGGCCGTCGGTCCAGGCGATGGTGAAGCCGCCGAGCACACAGGCGGCGACGTTGTCGGGGTGGCCCTCGATCTCGCTGGCCAGGGCGAGGACCGCGTTGCGGTCCATGGCCTCGGCGCCGCCCACGGTGACCGCGCGGGCGGCCATGACGCCGGCCACGATCGCGGCGGAGGAGGAGCCCAGGCCGCGGCCGTGCGGTATCCGGTTGGCGCAGACGACCTCAAGTCCGCGCGGCTGGCCCCCGAGCCGGTCGAAGGCGGTGCGCATGGAGCGGACGACGAGGTGCCGCTCGTCGCGCGGCAGGGTGTCCGCCCCCTCCCCCGCGATGTCAATGTGCAGGCCCGCGTCCGCGACGCGGACGACGATGTCGTCGTAGAGCCCGAGAGCGAGGCCGAAGGCATCGAAGCCCGGCCCCAGGTTGGCGCTGGTCGCGGGCACCCGCACCCGAACTGCCGCGGCGCGGAAGGCTGGACCTGCCATGGTGCTGGACTCCTGTGACGGACGTCTTGCCAGAGGCAAAGGGAGGAACGGGGATTGGGGCCAGCGTAGCGAATACGCCCTGCTCATCGGTACACCCCTGCACCGACGTGTCCCCCTGGCGCCCTCAGGGGCGCGAGGATCCCCCACCCTTCGGGCGGGAGGTGCCATCTCGCGAGCGGCCCACCGCCCGGTGAGGTCCGCCCCTGTCTGGGGGACGGACCTCCGCGAGTGGTGGGCCGGTCGCGCAGTTCTCCCCCACCCTTCGGGCGGGAGGTGCCCCCACGCGCCCCTTGCGGGGGCTGGGGCCCTACGCGAGGCCCAGGCGCTCGGCCGCGGCCGTGGCGTCGACGGGGACGACGGTGGGCTGCGGGGCGCCCGCCACCGCCCAGTCGGGGTCCTTGAGGCCGTTGCCGGTGACCGTGCAGACGATGCGCTGCCCCGGGTCGACCAGTCCGCGCTCGTGCGCCTGCAGCAGGCCCGCCACCGACGACGCCGACGCGGGCTCGACGAAGACGCCCTCCTGCGAGGCCAACAGCCGGTACGCCGAGAGGATCTGACGGTCCGTCACCTTGTCGATCAAGCCGCCCGACTCGTCCCGCGCGGCCAGCGCGTAGTCCCAGGAGGCCGGGTTGCCGATGCGGATCGCCGTGGCGATGGTCTGCGGCTTGAGCACGGGGGCGCCGTCCACGATGGGGGCGGAGCCGGACGCCTGGAAGCCCCACATGCGCGGGGTCCGCGTCGCCAGACCGTCCGCCGCGTACTCCTTGTAGCCCTTCCAGTAGGCGGTGATGTTGCCCGCGTTGCCCACCGGCAGGACGTGGACGTCCGGGGCGTCGCCCAGCATGTCGACGATCTCGAAGGAGGCCGTCTTCTGGCCCTCGATGCGCACCGGGTTGACCGAATTGACCAGCGCCACAGGGAACTTGTCCGAGAGGTCGCGCGCCAGCGTCAGGCAGTCGTCGAAGTTGCCGTCCACCTGGAGGATCTTGGCGCCGTGGATGAGCGCCTGGCCCATCTTGCCCAGGGCGATCTTGCCCTGCGGCACCAGCACCGCGCAGACCATCCCCGCCCGCACGGCGTAGGCCGCCGCCGAGGCGGAGGTGTTGCCGGTGGACGCGCAGATGACGGCCTGCGCGCCCGCCTCCTTGGCCTTCGAGATGGCCATGGTCATCCCGCGGTCCTTGAAGGAGCCGGTCGGGTTCGCGCCCTCGACCTTCAGGTAGACCTCGCAGCCGGTCCGCTCGGAGAGCACCTGCGCCGGCACGAGCGGCGTGCCGCCCTCCAGCAGGCTCACCACGGGCGTCGTCGCCGTGACCGGGAGGCGGTCGCGGTACTCCTCGATGAGGCCGCGCCACTGGTGGGTGCGCTGGAGGCTGCTGGTGCTCATGGCTGGATTTCCTATTCCCCTTCGACACGCATGATGCTGGCCACTCCTCGGACGTGGTCCAGCGTGCGGAGTGCGGCGACCGTAGCGGACAGCGCGGCGTCGGTGGCGCGGTGAGTCACTACGACGAGTGAGGCGTCGCCGTCGCGGCCCTGCTGGCGGACGGTGTCGATGGACACCCCGTGCTCGGCGAAGACCGTGGCGACCTGGGCGAGGACACCCGCCTTGTCGGCGACGTCCAGACTGACGTGGTAGCGGGTGACCACATCGTCCATGGGGTTGACGGTGAGCTGAGCGTACGCGCTTTCGCCGGGTCCGGTGGAGCCGGCCAGCTTGTTGCGGCAGACGGCGACCAGGTCGCCGAGGACCGCGGACGCGGTCGGGCTGCCACCCGCGCCGGGGCCGTAGAACATCAACTGCCCTGCGGCGTCCGCCTCGACGAAGACCGCGTTGTAGGCGCCCCGCACCGAGGCCAGCGGGTGGGACAGCGGGATCATCGCGGGGTGGACCCGGGCGGTGACGCTCTGCCCGTCCTCGCTGCGCTCGCAGATGGCGAGCAGCTTGACCACGCACCCCATCGCCTTCGCGCTGGCGATGTCGGCGGCGGTGACCTCGGTGATGCCCTCGCGGAACACGTCCGCGGCGGTGACCCGGGTGTGAAAGGCGATGCCGGCCAGGATCGCCGCCTTCGCGGCGGCGTCGAAACCCTCGACGTCGGCGGTCGGGTCCGCCTCCGCGTAGCCGAGCGCGGTCGCCTCCTCCAGCGCCTCGGAGTAGCCGGCGCCGGTGGTGTCCATCTTGTCGAGGATGAAGTTCGTCGTGCCGTTGACGATGCCGAGCACGCGGTTGACCTTGTCCCCGGCCAGGGACTCGCGCAGCGGGCGGATCAGCGGGATCGCCCCGGCGACGGCCGCCTCGTAGTACAGGTCCACGCCGTGCTTGGCCGCGGCCGCGTGCAGCGCCGCCCCGTCGGCGGCGAGCAGCGCCTTGTTGGCGCTGACGACGCTGGCGCCGTTCTCGAAGGCGGAGAGGATCAGGCCACGGGACGGCTCGATGCCGCCGACGACCTCGACGACGACGTCGATGTCCGGGCGTTTCACCAGGGACTCGGCGTCGGTGGTGATGAGCTCCTCGGGCACCCCCGGCCGCGGGCGCCCTGCCCGGCGCACCGCGACCCCTGCGAGCTCCACGCGCGCCCCGACGCGCGCTTCCAGGTCGGCGGCGTGCGTCGTCATGATGCGTGCCACCTCGGAGCCCACCACTCCACAACCGAGGAGCGCCACTTTCAGCGTACGCATCATCCGACTCCACTCTGCCTGTCACAGGTACCGATAGGTGGTCCCAGTGTCACGGAGACGGACGGAGAATCTTCGTCCGTTCCATAGTCTGAGACGTAGATTTCAACGCTCGGACGGCCGCCGGCCGGAGGAACCGTTGCGGGGCCTGCCCGGGGGCCGGGGCCCGCCCGGGGATCGGGGCCTGCCCGGCCTAGCCGACGTCGAGGCGCAGCAGGTCCTCCTCGGTCTCCCTGCGCACGATCACCCGGGCCTCGCCCTCGCGGACCGCGATCACCGGCGGCTTGAGCGCGTGGTTGTAGTTGCTCGCCATGGACCGGCAGTACGCCCCCGTCGCGGGGACCGCCAGCAGGTCGCCCGGGGCGACGTCCGCCGGCAGGAACGCGTCCCGCACGACGATGTCGCCGGACTCGCAGTGCTTGCCGACCACCCGGCTCAGCATCGGCTCGGCGTCGCTGGTCCGGGACGCCAGCGCGACGCTGTACTCCGCGTCGTAGAGCGCGGTGCGGATGTTGTCGGACATGCCGCCGTCCACGCTGACATAGGTCCGCAGGCCCTCCAGGGGCTTGACGGTGCCCACCTCGTAGAGCGTGAACGCGGTCGGGCCCACGATCGCCCGCCCAGGCTCGACGGACAGCTTCGGAACCGACAACCCGGCCGCCGCGCACTCGCGTTGGACGATCTGCGCCAGCGAGGCGGCGATCTCCGCGGGCTCGCGCGGGTCGTCGTCGCTCGTGTAGGCGATGCCGAGGCCGCCGCCGAGGTCGATCTCCGGGAGCTCGACACCGTGCTCGGCCTTGATCTCCGCCAGCAGTCCGACCACACGCCGGGCCGCCACCTCGAAGCCGGCCGTGTCGAAGATCTGCGAGCCGATGTGCGAGTGGATGCCGACCAGCTCGACGCCGTCGAGCGTCAGCGCCCGGCGCACCGCCTCGGCGGCCTGACCGCCCGTCAGGGACAGGCCGAACTTCTGGTCCTCGTGCGCGGTGGCGATGAACTCGTGGGTGTGCGCCTCGACGCCGACCGTCACCCGGATCAGGATCTTCTGGCGCACGCCCTGCTGTTGCGCGATCCAGGACAGCCGGGCCAGCTCCTCGAAGGAGTCGACGACCACGTGCCCGACGCCGGACTTGACCGCGTACTCCAGCTCGGCCGTCGACTTGTTGTTGCCGTGCAGCGCGATCCGGGCGGCCGGCATACCCGCGCTCAGCGCGACCGTCAGCTCGCCGCCGCTGCAGACGTCGACGTTGAGCCCCTCCTCGTGCAGCCAGCGCACGATCGCGCGGGACAGGAATGCCTTGCCCGCGTAGTAGACCTCCGCGTGCGTCCCCTCGAAGGCCTCGCGCCAGGCGCGGCACCGGGCCCGGAAGTCGGTCTCGTCGAGGATGTACGCCGGGGTGCCGAACTCCTCGGCCAGCGCGGCGACTTCGATGCCGCCGACGGTGACCGCACCGTCGGCGTTCCGGGTGACCGTCTGCGCCCACACCTTGGGGTCGAGCGCGTTGAGGTCGGCGGGCGGGGCGGTCCAGTGCCCTTCGGGCAGCACGTCGCCGTGGCGGGGACCGGCGGGGTGGGCGGAGCGGCTCATCGGTGCGGTGTCTCCCTGTGTGCGAGAGGGGCCCGAGGACTGCCGTAGTCCTCGGGCCCCTCACGCGACTCACATGCGTTCGGGGGCGGAAACGCCCAACAGCCCGAGGCCGTTGGCGATGACGGTGCGGGTCGCCTCGGCCAGCCAGAGGCGGGCCCGGGTCAGGTCGGTGACCTCTTCGTCACCGCGAGGCAGGATCCGGCAGTTGTCGTAGAAGCGGTGGTAGGCCCGGGCCAGGTCCTCCAGGTAGCGCGCCACCCGGTGCGGCTCGCGCAGCTCGCCGGCGGTGGCCAGCACACCCGGGAACTCGCCCAGCTGGCCGAGGAGTTCGTTCTCCCACTCGGTGCTGAGCAGCTCCGGTTTGAAGTCCGCCGCCGCGCCCTTGTCGATGCCCAGCTCGGCCGCGTTGCGGGCGACCGAGGACATCCGCGCGTGCGCGTACTGGACGTAGAAGACCGGGTTCTCGTTGGTCTGGCTGGTCAGCACGTCGATGTCGAGCGTCACCGTGGAGTCCGTCGGCACCCGCGTCAGCGAGTACCGGGCGGCGTCGACGCCGACCCAGTCCACGACGTCGTCGATCGTGATGATGTTGCCGGCCCGCTTGGACATGCGGACTTCCTGGCCGTCCTTGAGCATCTTCACGAACTGGCCGATCAGCACCTCGATGTTGTGCGAGGGGTCGTCACCCGCGCACGCCACGATGGCCTTCAGCCGGCCCACGTACCCGTGGTGGTCCGCGCCGAGCATGTAGACGTTGACCTCGTTGCCGCGGTCCCGCTTGTTCAGGTAGTACGCGGCGTCGGAGGCGAAGTAGGTGGTGTCGCCGTCCGCCTTGATCAGGACGCGGTCCTTGTCGTCCGAGAAGTCGGTCGTGCGCAGCCAGACCGCGCCGTCCTGCTCGTAGACGTGGCCCTGCTCGCGCAGCCGGTCGACGGCCTTCTCGACGGCGCCGGAGTCGTGCAGCGACTTCTCGGAGAACCAGACGTCGAAGTGGACGCCGAACTCCTCCATGGACCGCTGGATCTCCGCGACCATCAGCCGCAGGCCCTCGGCCCGGAACTCGGCCAGCTGCTCGTCCTTGGTCAGGTCGAGGATGCCCGGGTGCTCGGCGACGATCTGGGCGGCGATCTCGTTGATGTACTCGCCGACGTAACCGTCGTCCGGGACCGGCTGCTTGTTGGCGGCAGCCTGGAGCGAAGCAGCGAACTTCGACATCTGCACGCCGGCGTCGTTGATGTAGTACTCCGTCGTCACGTCGGCGCCGGAGGCCCGCAGCACACGCGCGAGCGAGTCGCCGACGGCCGCCCAGCGGACGCCGCCGATGTGGATCGGGCCGGTCGGGTTGGCGGAGACGAACTCAAGGTTGATCTTGAGACCGGCGAAGGTGCCGTTCCGTCCGTACGCCTCCCCCGCCTCGACGATGGTCCGGGCGAGCTCGCCCTGGGTGGCGGCGTCGAGGGTGACGTTCAGGAAGCCCGGCCCGGCGATGTCGATCGACGCGATCCCGGGCAGCTCTCGCAGGCGCTTCGCCAGCAGCTCGGCGACCTGGCGCGGCGGCAGCTCGGCCGCCTTCGCCAGCTGCAGGGCCACGTTGGTGGCGTAGTCGCCGTGGTCCCTGTTCTTGGGCCGCTCGACGGTCACCGTCTCGGGCACGGCGACGGTCAGTTCGCCCGCCTCGACGGCGGCACGAACCGCGGACTGGACTGCCTGGGAAAGCTCTGCGGGTGTCACGGGGCAAGCGTAGGCGAGAAGCCCCCGGGGAAAGGAAACGGGTTTACTCCGCGAGACGCGCCGTGGACGGATCGTGTTCGCCCTGCGCGAACCGTGGACCCGCCGACCCTCCTGACCTCTCGGGCCGCGCCGCTGCCAGTCGGGCGACCAGCGCGATGAGTTCCATCGGTTCGAAGGGCTTCGCCAGATAGCCGTCCACCCCCACGGACTCGCCGCGGTCCAGGTCGGTCTGCGTGCACGCGCTCACGATGGCGATGGGCAGCCCGGCCGTCCGCGCGTCCGCCCGCAGCCGGGCGGCGGTGCGCAGCCCGTCGAGCCGGGGCATCACGACATCCAGGGTCACGACGTCCGGACGGACCCGGTGCACCACCTCAAGACACTCGGCCCCGTCCGCGGCGGTGACGACCTCGAACCCCTCCAACTCCAGGTTGACCCGGATCAACTGGCGGATCACCGCACTGTCGTCCACGACGAGCACCCGCCCCGCATCCCCTGTCACGTCACCCAGCGTATGCGCACCTTCCACGCTGCGTCCCCGTTTTGCGGCCTTCGGCCTCCGTCCACGGGATCCGGCGACGAGGCGGGAGGGAAACCGTGTGCAGAGAACCGGCTGGTGCCTGGTACTGTTCTGCATGTCGCAAGACAGGGCCCCCGTAGCTCAGGGGATAGAGCACCGCCCTCCGGAGGCGGGTGCGTAGGTTCGAATCCTACCGGGGGCACCTAGCAGTACGAACGACAAAGGCCCAGGCCAGCGAGGTTCTCTCGCCGGACTGGGCCTTCAGCGTTTCCAAGGCCCCGTCAGGCCCGTGCCACATCCGTGCCAGATTGCTCCTGCGGAGTACCCCTCTTGCCCGCCTTGCGCCGCCTCGGGCCGAGCACCTTACGGATCTCCTTGTCGATGCCGTGAGCGATTCACGCGGTCCCGTTCCGCACGCACGTGCTGATAGTGCAGAGCAGCGTCCATGGTCGAGTGCCCCATGGGGTGCATGAGCTCCCGCGTGCCCGCACCCGCACCGGCCGCCATGGCGTTGCCGAAGTGCCGGAGGTCCGGAAGCGGACCGGCCGGACCTTGGCCCTGGCGGGCGCACCCCCGTCGAAGAGTCGCCCGGAGTCGACAGAGCGGGTTTGGCGCGTGAGGGGGGTGGGGTCGGAACTGCACGAAGTCACGGACAAATCGAGGCTCGGGAACCTCTTCTGAGCCACCCCGTGATCGCCGGCAATCCGCATCAGGCCCCAAGCCGATCCAACGGGCCCGACAGTACATGCGCCCACCGGCAACCCAGTTTCCCTCGCGTGCCCCAGTCGGCGGAATCTCACGGTAAGCCGCAGACACTCGTGGGGAGTTGGGAGCCCGAGACCCCCGGCGTCGCTGCCAGGGGCAGGTCGGACTGCGGTGCGCACGAGTGATACAACCACGATGGGAATGTGGCCGTTGCTACCACTGCGGGGTCGGCGAGGCCCCATGCGCGGGGGCGCACCCGACGGGGCCTGGTTGATCCAGCCCGGGGCCGTCGTCCGCGTGCGGCGCTCCGTTCCGGACAGCAGGAGGAGATTCAGTGGGCACGCGGTCGGGTTTTCGAGGTGGCAGGGCCTGGACTCCGGGCGCCGTGGGTGTCCCCAAGGCGCTGGGGCTCGGATGCGTCGCCCTGGGCGTGACCGCACTCGTGGGTGTGGCCGCCGTCCTCTTCGTCGTCGACGAGCTCGACAGTCGCGCAGGGTGCGGCTCCGTGGACCCGACGGATCCGGCGAACTACAGCACGGTGGCGATACGCAACGACACTTCCACGGTGGTCGCCGTCGATCGCTGCGAAGGGAGTGACTGCCGCCCGGATGAGGCACGGTCGGTCCTGGCCCCGGGAGGCGAGTTGCAGGTGGACGCCGCCTGCGGAGTGTCCGGGGCCGCGGCCACGTCATGGCGGATCACCACGCCGTCGGGCGGGCTGATCGGATTCATCGTCGTGGCGACGCCGATGAAGCACGACGGGCTCGTCTACCCGGTCTCACACGTCGTGGCGTCGCGCGCTGTCGCGTCGACCCCGCAACCCTGAGCCCTCTCTCCCCTCGGCGGGCAACAAGGGCACGGGTGAGCCGCCGCCTGCACCTGCGGGTGGCGTTCTGGCTGCTCACGCTCCTGGTTATGCTGACGGGCCCCCGGGCGACCCGGGGTGCTTGGAGAGGAGCGGGACCGTGGGAAAGCCGATGCGGGCGGCGATCGGGGACAGGTGGGTGTCCTGCGGGTTCTGCGGGAACGACACCTTCCGTGAGCGCGAGGTGAAGCTGAACAGCAGCGGTACGGAACTCCTGGGACTGGGGTGGGCCAACGAGTCCGCCACGGGGCTCATCTGCTGGGACTGCGGCTTCGTGCAGCTCTTCGCCAACGACGTGAGCCTCTACCGGGCCTGACGCCACGGCGGCGGCCGCCGCGCCGGGCCCGTTTCCGCGGGGGCGCGCGCAGGGAATGCTCGGGAGGACAACTGCCTACGAACGAGGGGGTCCTGCCATGGCCGACCGGGAGCAGGGGCTGCCGCTGGCGACGTTCTGCGGGAACTGCGACTGCGGTTGCCCGCAGCTCTACGTCGACGAGGGCGCGCCGGCCGAGAAGCGGGTGCGGATCACGGACGACTTCGGACAGCAGATCCAGATGAGCGAGGACCAGTTCCGCGACCTGGTCGAGCAGGCCAAGTCCGGGATCCTCGACGAGTTCGTCGCCGCCACCGCGTAATCACGCGACACCCAGGGCCGGAACGGGGGCCCGACTCGTCGGCGCGTGTGCGCCCACCCGGTCGTGCTGTCCCGGGCAGCCGGGTGGCCCAGACCCGCCGGTCCGACAGTCCCCGGTGCCCCAACGCCCACCCCCAGGACGGATGTTGGGGTTCCCGGCGACTGGCCTGCTCAATGGCACGTTCGCGCCGGTCCGGTGCTTCGCACACACATGGGCGCGTGCCGCAGCCGCAGGCGCTCGCCGGGCCGTTCCGCGGCGCGCACTACACTCACCCGTCTGATGACTGCCACTCTCGTTGCCAAGGATCTCGCCGCCGGGCACGGCGAGCGCGTGCTCTTCTCCGGGCTGGAGCTCGTCGTCGCCCCCGGGGACGTCGTCGGGCTCGTCGGGCCGAACGGGGCCGGGAAGTCGACGCTGCTGCGGATGCTGGCGGGGGCGGCCGCGCCCGAGAGCGGGAGCGTCCGGCTGAGCCCGCCCACGGCCACCGTGGGCTACCTGCCGCAGGAGCCGGATCGCCGGCCTGGGGAGACCGTGGCGGCGTTCCTGGCCCGGCGCACCGGGGTGCAGGCGGCGCAGGAGGCGCTGGACGCCGCGACGCAGGCGCTGGTTGACGGGGCGTCAGGGGCGGACGACGCGTACGCCGTCGCGCTGGAGCGCTGGCTGGACCTGGGCGGCGCGGATCTGGAGGAGCGCGCGGAGGAGGTCACGGCGGAGCTCGGGCTGGCGGTCGGCCTGCAGCAGGAGATGACGGCGCTCTCCGGCGGGCAGGCCGCGCGGGCGGGGCTCGCGTCGCTGCTGCTGAGCCGGTACGACGTCTTCCTGCTGGACGAGCCCACCAACGACCTCGACCTGGACGGCCTGGAGCGGCTGGAGCGCTTCGTCTCCGGCCTGCGCGCCGGGACCGTACTGGTCAGCCACGACCGCGAGTTCCTCACCCGCACGGTGACCCGGGTGCTCGAGCTGGACCTGCACCAGCAGCAGGTGAACCACTTCGGCGGCGGCTACCTCGCCTATCTCGAGGAGCGGGAGACGGCCCGCCGCCACGCCCGCGCCGAGTACGAGGAGTACGCCGACACCGTCTCCTCGCTGCAGGCCCGCGCCCGGATGCAGCGGGCATGGATGGAGAAGGGCGTCAAGAACGCCCGGCGCAAGGCGCCCGACAACGACAAGATCGGGCGCGCGATGCGGACGGAGGCCACCGAGAAGCAGGCGGCCAAGGCCCGGCAGACGCAGCGGCTGATCGAGCGGCTGGAGGTGGTCGAGGAGCCGCGCAAGGAGTGGGAGCTGCGCATGGAGATCGCGGCGGCGCCGCGATCCGGTGCCGTGGTGGCGACCCTGCGCGGGGCCGAACTCGCCCGCGGGGACTTCCGGTTCGGGCCGGTGGACCTGCAGGTGGACTGGGCGGACCGGATCGCGATCACCGGCGCCAACGGCAGCGGCAAGTCGACACTCCTGGCGGCGCTGCTGGGCCGGGTGGAGCTGGACGCGGGTCACGCCGCGCTCGGCTCCGGCGTCGTGGTCGGAGAGGTGGACCAGGCGCGGCGGCTGTTCTTCGGCGACGAGCCGCTGCTCGACGCCTTCGGCGCGGCGGTGCCGGACCTCTCCCCCGCCGAGGTGCGCACGCTGCTGGCCAAGTTCGGGCTCAAGGCGGCACACGTGCTGCGCCCGGCGGCCACGCTCTCGCCCGGCGAGCGGACCCGGGCGGCGCTGGCGCTGCTCCAGGGCCGCGGGGTGAACCTGCTGGTGCTGGACGAGCCGACGAACCATCTGGACCTGCCCGCCATCGAGCAGTTGGAGTCGGCGCTCGCCTCGTACACCGGCACGCTGCTGCTGGTGACGCACGACCGGCGGATGCTGGAGGCGGTGGCGGTGACCCGGCGACTGGTGGTCGAGGCGGGCAAGGTCACCGAGATCTAGCGCCGTCTTCTTCCAGGTCCACCGTGTTGCGGCGCCCGGCACGGCAGGAGCGGGCGCCGGGGACGCCGGGGACGCCGGGGCTCAGACGTTGCTGACCGTGTTGTCCACCGGCGTTCCGGAGTCGCTCGTGCCCCCGGCGGTGCCGCCGCCGGCGTAGCTGAAGAGTCCGAGGACCAGGAAGATCACGACAAGCACCTTGGCCCCGGTGGTCAGCAGCAGCGGCCTGGTGCCGCTGGTGCCCTGCATCGGCACCGGGCCGTCGCCGAAGAGGCGCTTGGGGTAGGCCGGACTGAGCATCACCGTGTAGGCGTCGAAGCGCATCCGGTAGCGGACGATCGCGGCGGTCGCTTGGAACAGCGGCTGCGGCATCCGGCCGAGGACCAGGACGACCAGCCAGTTGATGAAGGCGACGGCCCACCAGCCCGCCATACCCAGGCCTGCGATGATCGCGGCGGGGATCATCAGGATGATGCGGAAGAGGACGGCCAGCCGATTGAGCTCGGTGGGCTCGACCTGGATGCGGACGGGGTGGTCCGGGCGCTCGCCCATGGCGAAGGGCGGATAGCGGTCCGCCAGCAGCATGGCGCTCGCCTCCACCCGGGTCTGCCAGCGCAGGTAGCCGAGCAGGTATGCGGCGATCGGGCGGGGCAGCCGGCCGAGGACGAGTGCGGCGAACCAGCCGGCCACGGTGACGAAGAAGCCGATGAAGCCGAGCACCGCGAGGATCACGAAGTGCGGGATCAGCAGGAGCAGGCGGAGCAGCACGGTCAGCCGGTTCTGGTGCTCGGGCCCGGGGATCTCGAGCTCGGGCAGTCGCTCCGGCAGGGTGGCGGGGACGCCTGGGTCGCTCCACAGGGCCACGGGCCGACCTCCACGGGTGAGGGTCCGTCAGTTTTCCTCCAGCGTCAGCGCTGCCCCGCCGCACCGCCGCGCAGGTGGGCCGCCCGGGTGGTGCCCAGCCCGAGGGTACGGAAGGTGACGCGCTGGTCGAACCAGAGCAGGGCGACGGTCACGGCGGTCATCATGACCGCCAGCACGAGGTGCGCCGGCTTGGAGTCGGTGGCGGCCCCGGCCGCGCCGAGCAGCAGATGGACGCCCACACGGAGGCCGATCAGGGCGACCAGGATGCGCCGGGCGCGCCCGTTGCGGAGCATGGCGCGCAGCAGCTTCATGCGGCGGCCCATGACGGTGAGTCCCAGCAGCAGGTTGGCCAGGCCGAGAACGGCGACCAGGGCCCAGAGCCGGGGGTAGGCGTGGCAGAGGTCGAAGGCCCCGCCGAGCACGCCCTCGAAGGCGAAGAACCAGACCGGGAGGGGGCGCAGCCGCGGGTCGGCCGGATCGAGCTGCGGGCGCGCGTCGGGGCCGTGGCCGGGCTGCGGCTGCGCGTCGGGGCAGGGGCCGGGCTGCGGCTGTGCGCCGGGGCCGGGCTGCTTCTGGATCCGGACTGCGGTCGTCATGGGAAGAGCATCGCGGGCTGCGGTGTTCCAGCGGCAGCGCCGCGTGTCCTCAGGTACGCATGACAGCTGTCACAGGCCGGGAATGCGGAGGCGCCTCCCCGTGTTGAGGTGGACATCTCAGCAAGAAGGAGGCAGCGATGGCCCGCAGTGAGCTCCGTCCCGTCGTGAAGCTCCGGTCGACGGCCGGCACCGGATTCACCTACGTGACCCGGAAGAACCGCCGCAACGACCCGGACCGCATGGTGCTCCGGAAGTTCGACCCCGTCGCCGGACGGCACGTCGAGTTCCGCGAGGAGCGCTGAAACGGTCCGCCCCCTGGCACACCCCCTTTCGACTCCTGAGGAGACCCAGCACATGAAGCACGGCATCCACCCCGCCTACCGCCCCGTCGTCTTCCGCGACAAGGTCGGCGGACTCACCTTCCTGACCCGCTCCACCGCCTCGTCCGCGCAGACGGTCGAGTGGCAGGACGGCCGCAGCTATCCCGTGGTCGACGTCGAGACCTCCTCGGCGAGCCACCCCTTCTACACCGGCAACGCCCGCATCCTGGACACCGCCGGTCGCGTGGAGGCCTTCAACCGCCGCTACGGCAAGCGCGCCTGACGCCTGGTCAGGCCTGCGTGAGCAGCGCCAGCAGCGCCCCGCCCAGCAGGAAGGGGCCGAAGGCCAGGTGCGAGCGCCGGTGGGCGCGGCGCAGCACGAGCAGCGCCACCGCCCAGCCGGCCGCGAGCAGGAACGCGAACACCGTCCCGGCCAGCACGGACCGCCAGCCGACGGTGCCGAGCAGCAGCCCCACCAGCCCCGCCGCCTTGACGTCGCCGAGGCCGGCCCCGCCCAGCAGCACCAGCAGGAGATAGCCGCCTGCGCAGAGCGCTGCGGCGAGGACGGCCCGGAGCCAGGCGGCGGGGCTCGTCGCTGCCACCGGTATCAGCAGCACCAGGAGGAACGGGTAGCCGGGGAGCGTCAGCGCGTCCGGCAGCCGGTGCAGCCGGGCGTCGAGGAACGCGAGCGGCGCGGCCAGCAGGACGAACCCCAGAGCGGCGGGCAGCAGCGGCACCGCGCCCAGCCGGACCGCCACCAGGACGGCTCCCAGCACGGCGGCGACCACGATCGGCACCGCGTCCGCCCGCAGCACGGCACGCGTCTCGGCATCCGGAGCCACCCCCATGCCGTGCCCCCTCTCGACGTCCGCCGATCGGCACTCCCCTGGTCGATCGCGACCCATCATGGCCCACGGCACCGACAACCGAGGGCCGTCGGACAGAAGTCAAGAGTTGGGCAAGAGCGGGCCCTGTGGTGATCGCCGGTGCTTTCCGGGGTCCACCAACTGTTAACCTTGAGTGTTCGCCCAGAGCGGAGAGATCTTCCCCCAGCGGGGACCGGCGCGAGGAGGTGGTACTGGTGGACAAGAGTCGACCGTGCAGTACCAGCCGCTCTCTCGTGCCCTGTACGGCAGTTCAGCGCTGAACCTCGGATAAACCCGGCACGCCTCTGATCGGGCGTCAGTTCACGGCAGCGCGCGGGAGAGCGCCTTCACGCACTCAGCGAATCGTTTCTCCCCTCCCCCGCCCCACCCGGTGCCCCCGGCGCGGAAACCCTCGCGCCACGGCACGCCCGGCGAACGGCGGGACGGCCCGTGAAGGAGCCTGCCATGTCGATGATCCGTGACCTGCGTTCCGCGGTACTGCCGCGCCGTGGCGCCACCCTCGACGACACCCGCACCGCGACTCTGCGCGCCGGGGACGCCGTCGTCGACTGCGCGGTCTACCGCGAGGGCCGCCGCGTCACCGACCGCTGCGGCGCGGGCGAGGCCGTCGCCCAACTCCGCGACGCCGGACGGCAGTCGCAGGGGGACTTCGTCTGGATCGGCCTGCACGAGCCGACCGAGGAGGAGTTCGCCGGCATCGCGGCCCGCTTCGGCCTGCACCCCCTCGCCGTCGAGGACGCCGTCCACGCCCACCAGCGCCCGAAGTTGGAGCGCTACGACGACGTGCTCTTCGCCGTCTTCAAGACCATCCGCTACGTGGAGCACGACCGGCTGACGCCGACCAGCGACGTCGTCTCGACCGGCGAGGTCATGGTCTTCCTCGGGCCGGACTTCGTCATCACCGTCCGCCACGGCAGCCAGGGCTCGCTGCGGCCGCTGCGCCGCCGGCTGGAGTCCGACGCCGAGCTGCTGGCGAAGGGCCCGTCGGTGGTCCTGCACGCGGTCGCCGACCTGGTCGTGGACGGTTACCTGTCCGTCACGGACGAGCTGCAGACGGACGTGGACGAGGTCGAGTTCAGCGTCTTCTCACAGCGAAACGGCCGCGGCTCCGACGCCGGCCGGATCTACCAGCTCAAGCGCGAGGTCCTGGAGTTCAAGCGCGCCTGCGCCCCGCTGACGAGGCCGCTGGCCTCGCTGTCCACCACGCCCAACCCGCTGGTGGACCCGGAGGTACAGGCGTACTTCCGGGACGTGGCGGACCACTTGGCGCGGGTGAACGAGCAGGTGCTGGCGTTCGACGAGCTGCTCAACAGCATTCTGCAGGCGAACCTGGCCCAGGTGACCGTGGTGCAGAACGAGGACATGCGCAAGATCACCGCATGGGCGGCGATCCTGGCGGTGCCGACGATGGTGACCGGCGTCTACGGCATGAACTTCGACAACATGCCCGAGCTGCACTGGCATTACGGCTACCCGGCAGTGCTGGCCGGGATCCTGCTGGTCTGTTTCCTGATCTACCGGGGCTTCAGGAAGAACAAGTGGCTGTAGCCGCACCCACCCCATAGGGGCGCGAGGATCCCCCACCCGCCCGCAGCCGGCGGCCGACGGCGCCCCCACGGCGGAAGGTGCCCCCAGCGCGACCGACCCGCCACCCGCCGAAGTTCGATCCCGCAGATGGGTCGAACCTCCGGGTGGTGGGTCGCTCGCGCCCACGCGGCGTAGCCGCACGTGTCTGCAGCTCCCGCCCTTATGGGGCGAGTGCGACCGAGCGCGGGGCGGAGAGGTCGTAGGTCAGGACCAGGTCCTCGCGTTGGGATGCGGCGAGGGTGACGGTCCAGGTGAGGATGCCGTCGTCCGAGTGGGTGTCCGGGGGCGGGGTGGTGCGGTCCTTGAGGACGCGGACCTCCACCGTGGACAGTTCGGAGACGGGGACGCGTTCGCGGACGGTCACCGGCACCGGCTCCGCGCCCGGAGGGGCGAAGTGGGAGAGCGAGACCGTCACCGTCCGGGTCAGCGTCGTGCGTCCGGTGAGCGTGCCCGCCTCGCGGGACTCGACCGTGCTGCGGGTGACCCGGAACGCGTCCTCGCTGCCGAAGCCCAGCTCGGCGACCGCACCCGGAGCGGTGAAGCGGAGTTCGCCGCGGCCGACGAAGCCGCTCGCGCGCACCAGGTCCACCGGGCCGGAGAGCAGCGGCGAGGACGAAACCGCGGTGCGGAAGCGCGCGTTGAGGGTGACCAGCGGGGACAGCTCGGGTACGCACACGTAGGAGACCTCGGCCTCCAGCCGCTCCTCTCCCAGCACGACCCGGTGCGGGCGGCCGTCGCTGGGGACCGAGACCGGCACGGGGGCGGACAGGCGGCGCGGCTCGCCGCCGTCGTCGACGCCGGGGACGACCTCGGTCTCGCCGCCGCCCGGGCCGAGGTCCTGGACGGCCACCTCGCGCAGGTCGACCTCGGTCGTCCTGCGTTCCTCGGCACTGCGGTCGCGCAGCACCAGCACATCGTCCAGCAGCTCCGGCGGGGCGGAGGCGAGAGCCGGGCGGGCGGTGGAGAAGTCGAGGGCGACGCCCGTCCAGTCCTCTCCGGTGCGCTGCCAGACGAAGGCCTCGCGCTCCAGGCGCAGCCAGTCCCCGTCCAGCGTCGCCCGGTAGGCGGGACGCCACAGCGCACAGGGCGTCAGATGCCGCACCCGCAGCACCGCTTCGGCCGCCTCCGCGGCCTCCACCACCGCCTCCAGATGGGCCGTCAGCTCCAGCGGACGGTCCTCCGCCTCCTCCGCCGCCGCCTCGGCCTCGCGCAGTCGGGCGGCGAGTTCCCGTTCGCCCTGCCGGGCGGCGTCGAGCGCCTCGGACTGGGCGGTGTGCGCCGAGTCGGCACGTTCGAGCGCACGGGACCAGCGGTCGGGGTCGGCCTCCCCCGCTCCCGCTGACTCGGCGATGTCACGCAGCACGTCGGCGCGCAGTTGCTCCAGCACGGCGAGGCGGGCCTCGGCCCGTTCGCGGTCGTGGACGGCGGCGGCATGACGCAGCGTCAGCTCGTGCACCAGCCGGGCCAGTGCGGACGCCTCCTCGTCGGGGGCCGTCGGGCGCGGCGTCCAGCGGCGGACGATCCGCAGGTCGGTCACCGTGCCTGCGGCGTCCAGGAGTTCACCGGTGAGGCTGCGGTCCGCGGCCAGCGCGGTCACCGGGCCCAGCCGCAGCCGCTGGACACCCGCGGTGAGCCGCACCCGCACCTCGCGCTCGACCTCGGCGCGGTCCTCGAAGAGCACCGCCCGGACCACGGGCAGTGCGACGGCCTCGCTCATGCTTCCCTCCGGTTTCCGCCGACGACCGCCTTGCCGGCGGGGATCCGCACCGTCCAACCGCCGGTGAGCCGGACCGTCTCCCCCGGGGCCAGACCGACCCGCCAGACGCGCAGCCCCCGCCGGTGGGTCTCGTCCTCGCGGGGTTCGACCACCCGCCACTGCGGGCTGCTCGGCACGTCCTCGATCCGCACGTCGCGGTCGTCGCTGACCGGCACCCGCTCCTGCACCTCGACCACAACCGCACGGGGCAGCTGGTTGGCCAGCTCGACCGTCAACCGGTGCTCCAGCACGGTCGTGTTCGAGCGGATCCCGGCCGTGGACTCGGAGACGCGCAGGGTGCGGGCGACCCGGATCTCCTCCGCGACGCCGATGCCGACCCGACGGCTGCGCCCGGGGGCCAGCGTGGGGAACGGGACCGTCGTCAGATAGGCCCCGTCCAGGACGACTTCGGCGGGACCTGCGAGCACCGGCACGCCGGAGCCGTTGTCCACCACGACCGCCGCGTAGACGTGCTGCTCGGCCGACGGGACCGTCAGGTACTCCAGCGCGATGCCGACGGGGAACTCGCCGACGGTGACGCTGTGCCAGCCGCCGTCCGCCGACAGGTCCACAGGCGCGGCGGCGTCGAAGCGGAAGTCGTACGCACCCGCCGACGCGCGCACCGGCACCGCACCGGCGGGCAGCCGCGGCGCGGCCGCGACGGCGGCCCGTGCCTCGGGCGCGGAGACCAGCGTGCCGCGCCCGAAGGACGCGTCCGGCCCGGCCAGGGTCAGTGCGGCGTAGTCCAGCAACGGCCGCTCGGCGGGAGGCGGCGGAGGCGCGGGCACCGGCCCGCCCGGGGCCTGGGGGGCGACGGCCATGGCCGGGGCCATCGCCGGTGCCGCCATGACCGGGGCCGGCATGCCGCCGGGCGCGGGTGGCGGGCCGCCGTAGGCGGCCATGCGCCGCGCCGCCCGGGGCGGGGGCGCGGCCTGCTCCTGGTCGGCGAGCCGGTCCGGCTCCGCCGCGAGGCCCACCGCGCCCCCGGCCGACACCGCGAGGGCACGGGAGCTGTTCTGGGCCGGGACGGGCGCCTCGTCGTACCCGGCGAACAGGGCCTCCGTGCCCGAGGGGGGACGCCGCACCAGCGGGACCACCGGCCCCTGCTGGCGGCGGCCGAGCCGCAGCGACTTCAACTCGGGGACGCCCGAAGCTCGTTGCAGGTCCGCCGTGGAGAGGCTGAGGCGGACGGCGGACCAGTCCTCGGTGCTGCGTTGCGCGACGAGCGCGCGCAACTCCAGGGCGCCACGCCCGGTGCGGGGGTCGAGGCGCAGCCGGTACGCGGGGGTCCAGGCGGCAGCCGCCACGCCGTACTCGACCTCGAACTCGACGGTGGCGGCCGTTTCCTGGCGCACCGTCAGGAGCACGCCCGCGCGGTTGCGGACGGCCCCGGCCGGACGGGAGGTGGAGGCGTCGAAGCGGGCCTCGCGGGCGAGGTCCAGCGCGCGGTCCGCCTCCTCGACGCGGCGCCGGGCGGTGCGGACCTCCTGCTGGAGATCGGCGAGCCGGGCGTCGACGAAGTCGGCGAGGGCGAGCAGCCCCTCGACGGGCGCGTGGCGTGGTGCGTCCCCGCGCCGGCTGGGCGGTGGCACGGCCCGCAGCGCGGCAGTCTCGGCGGCCCGGGCTTCCGCGCGGGCCAGCGCGGTGCGGGCGGCGGAGGCGGCGGCTTCGCAGCGGTCCAACTGCCGCTGCAGTTCGTCGAGCTGACTCTCGGGGAGGATGGTCGTGCCGACCTCGCGACGGACGTCGACGATCTGCGGCCCGGAGGCGGGCGAGGAGGACGCCGAGGACACGGCGGATGCCGCCGCGCGGAGCGTCCTGGGGTCGAGGGAGAGCGGAAGCCCGGGGACACGGACCTGGTGGACGCCCGCAGGCAGGTCCACCCGCCCCCGGCGCGTGACGAGCGCGCCGTCCGCGTGGACGACCACCCCGACGATCTCTGACTCCGCCTCAGCCACCATGGCGCTCACGCTAGTCGCCCAAGCCCCCGTTGCACTATCAGCAGCGCGAGCGCCAGCGCCCAGTGGGGGCCTGCAGGGCCCCTCGGGGGCGCGAGGAACTGCGCGAGCAACACACGACGCACGGAGGTTCGTCCCGCAGATCGGGTCGGACCTCCCCGAGTGGTGGGCTGGTCGCGGTGGGGCACCTCCCGCCCGAAGGGTGGGGGACCCTCGCGCCCCCGAGGGGCCCTGCGGGCCCCCACCGGGCGCCGGCGCTCGCGCGGGAAGCGCTACAGCTGGGCGAGCTCGGACTCCAGNCCCTCGCGCCCCCGAGGGGCCCTGCGGGCCCCCACCGGGCGCCGGCGCTCGCGCGGGAAGCGCTACAGCTGGGCGAGCTCGGACTCCAGGTCGTCGAGACCGAAGGACCCCTGCGCCAGGGCGCGCATGTGCCAGGACTTCAGGTCGAAGACCTCGCCGCGGGCTTCCGCCGCGGCCCGCGCCGCGGCGCGGCCGCGGAGCCAGGCGCGCTCGCCGAGCTTGTAGCCGATGGCCTGGCCCGGCCAGCCCAGGTAGCGGATGATCTCGCTGTCCCGCATCTCCTTCGGGCTGCCGTTGTAGGCCGCGAAGAACTCCGTCGCCAGCTCGGGCGTCCAGGTCTCGCCGGGGTGGAACGGGGACCCGGCCGGAATGACGAAGCCGTTGTGCATGCCGATGTCGATGATGACCCGGATCGTCCGCAGCATCTGCTCGTCCAGGAAGCCCAGCCGCTGCCCGGGGTCGGCGAAGAAGCCCAGCTCGTCCATCAGTCGCTCCGCGTACAGGGCCCAGCCCTCGATGTTCGCGGAGACGCCGCCCAGGGTGACCTGGTAGCGCGACAGCGAGTCGGCCGCCGCCACCCAGGAGGCCAGCTGCAGGTGGTGGCCCGGGACACCCTCGTGGTACCAGGTGCTGACGAGCTGCCAGGTCGGGAACTCGTCCCGGCCCAGCGTGGGCAGCCAGGTGCGGCCCGGACGGGAGAAGTCGAGGCTCGGCGAGGTGTAGTAGGGGGCCGCCGCGCTGCCCGCCGGGGCGATCCGGGACTCGACGCGGGCGATGTCGCCGCTGATGTCGAAGTGGGTGCCGTTCAGCGTCGCGATGGCCTCGTCCATGACGCCCTGGAGGTAGGCGCGGATCTCCTCGACGCCGGCGATCCGGTGGCCCTCGCGCTCCAGGTGCTCGACGGCCTCCATCGGCGTGGCGCCGGGGAGGACCTTCTCGGCCTCCTCGCGCATCTGCTCCTCCAGGCGCCGGAACTCGCCCCAGGCCCACGCGTACGCCTCGTCCAGGTCCAGGTCCGCACCGGTGTGGAGGCGGGCCTGGCGCTGGTAGAGCTCGCGGCCCGCGGTGTCCGGGCGGCTGGCCGCGACCGGGGCGTAGGTCTCGCGCAGCCAGCCCCGGAACTCCTCGACCGCCGCGCCCGCCTGCTCGGCGGCCGCGTCCAGGTCGGCGCGGAGCGCCTCGGGGCACTCGGCGGCGAACTGGGCGTACCAGGAGGCGTCTCCGCCGAACCACTCGCCCAACTGCTCGACCACGGTGGCGACCTGACGCGGGCCGGAGACCAGGTTCCGACCCAGGCCCTCGGCCAGGGTGGCGCGGTAGCCGGCCACGGCGCCGGCGAAGTTCCGCATCCGGCCGACCTGCGCGGCCCAGTCCTGCTCCGTCTCCGTCGGGGTCATGTCGAACAGGGCGCGGACGCCGTGGATGGGCGAGGCGATGTTGTTGAGCGAGCGGAAGTGGTCCCCTGCGGCGTGCACGGCGAGCTGGGCGGTGAGCCGCTCGCGGAGCAGCCGGGCGCAGGCGAGTTCGTCGCGGTCCTCGGTGGGGGCTGCGGCATCGAGCTCGGCCAGGGCGCGGCGGGCGAGGGCGGCCTCCGCGTCGAAGCCGGCCGGGGAGAGGTCGGGCTGGCGGTCGTCGTGCGGGTTGACGCCCAATTCGGCGGCGACCAGCGGGTCGTGGGCGGCAACCGCGTCGACGTACGCGTCGGCGATCTGCCGCGGGGTGCGGAGTGCGGAACTGTCAGTGTCGGCCATGCTTCATCTTTGCGTACGCACGCGCCGTGGTGACAGATATCTGCGCCGATGGATGCACGAGTTGCCGCCCGGGCCGTTGACCGCCTTGCTGACGGGCAGTCTCATAAGAGGGGGACTGTGCACCGGTAGCCGACTTGGGAGGGGACATATGGGTCAAGACACCACGACCACGGAGCTTCTGACGGACCGTGAGCAGGTCGCGCAGCGACTGCTGGAGGCCTCGGCCCGGCACACCTTCGACCCGGACACCGAACTCGACTGGGAGGCCCCACTCGAGGAGGGCCGCTGGTTCATCCCGCCGAACCTGGTCTCGCTCTACGGGACCCCGCTGTGGGAGCGGATGGGCGAGGCGCAGCGGATCGACCTGTCCCGGCACGAGTTCGCCTCGATGGCCTCCGCGGGCATCTGGCTGGAGATCATCCTGATGCAGTTGCTGGCCCGGCACATCTACGACCTGGACCCGCGCACCGGCCATGTCCAGTACGCGCTGACCGAGGTCGCCGACGAGTGCCGGCACTCGAAGATGTTCGCGCGCGCCGTGCAGAAGCTGGACACGCCCTGGTACCAGCCGACCGGACTGCACCGGTTCCTGGCCCGCATCCTCAAGACGGCGTGCGGGACACCCGCCGCCTTCACCGCGACCCTCCTCGGCGAGGAGATCCTGGACCGCTTCCAGCGGCAGACCTTCCCGGACGAGAGCGTGCAGCCACTGGTGCGCGGCATCACCCGGATCCACGTGGTCGAGGAGGCCCGCCATGTCCGGTACGCGCGCGAGGAGTTGCGGCGCTCGATGACCACGGCACCGCTCCGCGAGCGCCAGGAGGCGCGCCTGCTCGGCGGGTTCACGGCACGGGTGGTCGCCTCCTCCTTCGTCCACCGGGACGTCTACGCCCAGGTCGGGCTCGACCCGGAGGAGGCACGGCGCCAGGTGGCGGCCAGCGCCCACCGCCGCGAGACCATGCGCTGGGGCGCGGAGCGGCTGACCGGCCACCTGGAGGAGATCGGCGTCATCGAGGGCCGGATGGCCCGGTCGCAGTGGCGCAAGGCGGGCCTGATCTGAGCACGACCGGTTCGTGCGCAGCAGGCAACGGGTTGGTAACGCGCGCGGGTTAGGGTGGCGGGATGGACGTTTCCGTCGCCGACGCCGGCGCCACCGAGGACGCCGCCGCGCCCGCTGCTCCGCGCGCCCGCCGCGCACCCTACCGGCGGCTGCCGGTGGCCAAGCGTCGCGAGCAACTCATCGGTGTGGCACTGGAGTTGTTCAGCCGACACGCCCCCGAGGAGATCTCCCTCGACGACGTCGCGACCGCGGCGGGGGCCTCGCGCCCGCTCGTCTACCGGTACTTCCCGGGCGGCAAGCAGCAGCTGTACGAGGCCGCGCTGCGCACCGCGGCGACGGAGCTGGCCGGGCGCTTCGTCGAGCCGGCCGAGGGCCTGCCCACCGAACGGCTGGCGCACGTCCTGGACCGCTACTTCGCCTTCGTCGCCGACCACGCAGCCGGTTACGGCGCCCTGCTGCGCGGCGGCTCCGCGGTGGAGACCGCCCGCACCTCGGTCATCGTGGACGAGGTCCGCCGCGCCGCCTACGCCAGCCTGCTGGAGCACCTGGAGGTCGCCGAGCCCGGGCCGCGGCTCAGCCTGCTGGTGCGCTCCTGGATCGCGGTCGTCGAGGCCACCGCGCTGACCTGGCTGGACGACGGACGGCACGAGCTCGGCCCGGTGGACGAGCTGCGCAACTGGCTCGTGGACGAGTTCGTCGCCATGTTCGCCGTCGCCGCCCTCCACGACGCGCAGTGCGCCCGGGTCCTGCGGGCCATGCTCACCCAGTACGACTCCGGCACCGGCCCGGCCGCCCGCCTCTTCGGCGGGCTGGTCGGACTGCTGGCCCCGGACGCGGCTACCGAGTAGTCACTGCGGACGACAGGGCGATACATCGGATCTCTCGTCCGATTCGTAGGTTCTGACGATTGCTCAGCGCGGGCTCACGCCTTGCCCAACTGCTGGCGCTGGCGGCCCAGTCCGTCGATCTCCAGCTCCATCACGTCCCCGGGCTGGAGGAAGGGCGTCCCCGCCCTGCCCATGGCGACACCGGCGGGGGTACCGGTGTTGACGACGTCACCCGGCTCCAGGACCAGGAACTGGCTCAGGTACCAGACGACATGGGCCACGTCGAAGATCATGTCGGCGGTGCTGCCGGCCTGTCGCGACTCGCCGTTCACGCTCAGCCGCAGGCCCAGCGCCTGCGGGTCGGCGATCTCGTCGGCGGTGACCAGCCACGGCCCGAGCGGGTTGAAGGTCTCGCAGCTCTTGCCCTTGTCCCAGGTGCCGCCCCGCTCCAGCTGGAACTCCCGCTCGGAGACGTCGTTGCTGATCGCGTAGCCGGCGATCACGCCCGCCGCCTCGGCGGGGGTCTCCAGGTAGCGGGCGGTGCGCCCGATGACGACCGCGAGTTCGACCTCGTAGTCGGTCTTGGTGCTGTTGCGGGGGATCAGCACCTCGTCGTCGGGGCCGACGACGGTGTTCGGCGCCTTCATGAAGACGACGGGCTCGGCGGGGATCGCCGCGCCGGTCTCGGCGGCGTGGTCGCGGTAGTTGAGCCCGATGCAGACGACCTTGCCAGGTCGGGAGAGCGGTGCCCCCACGCGCACCCCCGCGAGGCTGACCAGCGGAAACTCGCCAGCGGCGGCGCGGGAGGACAGGTCCCGCCAGGAGTCCGGGTGGGAGAGCAGGCGGGAGAGGAAGTCGCCGTCGATGTCGCCCGTGACGGAGCTGAGGTCATAGGCATGGGCCTCGTCCTCGGCGAGGAGCGCGGGGCGCTCGGAGCCGAGGGGACCGATCCGCAGGAAACGCACGTGCGATCACCAGCCTCGTGATTCGGAAGAAGGAAACATCAGATGTATACATGGTGGGCAGGGGCAGCCGCCAGGGCGCGAGGCTCCAGCCATGCGGCTCCGACGCGTGAGCGCGAGCAACCCACCCCCGGGGAGGTCCGCCCCGCAGTCACGGTCGAACCTCCCCGAGTGGTGGGGCGGTCGCAGTGGCCCCGACCGAAGGCTGGCGGAGGGTGGGGATGCTCGCGGCGCCCTGCGGGCGCACCTACAGGGCGCGCTGAACCTCCTGAGCCTCCGTCACCGTCACCTTTCCCGCGCGGATGGTGGCCAGGCGGGGGGCCCGTGCGGCGAGCGCCGTGTCGTGGGTCACCATCACGAACGTCAGTCCCCGCTCCCGCTGGAGGCCGTCCAGCAGGGCCATGATGTCGTCGCGGGTCTCCTCGTCGAGATTGCCGGTCGGCTCGTCGGCCAACAGCACCTTCGGCTCCTTCACCAGGGCCCGCGCGATCGCGACGCGCTGCTGCTGGCCGCCGGACAGCTCGGTCGGGACGTGGCCGCTGCGCTCGCCGAGGCCCACGGCCTCGAGCGCGGACGCCGCGCGGCGCGCGCGGTCGGCCTTGCCGACGCCGAGGGGGACCAGGGCCGTCTCGACGTTCTCCTGCGCGCTCAGCGTGGGAATCAGGTTGAAGCTCTGGAAGACGAAGCCGATCAGCTCCGCCCGTACCCGGGTCAGCTTGGCCTCGCCGATCCGGCCCAGGTCGTGCCCGGCCAGCTCGACCGTGCCGGAGGTGGGGCGGTCGAGACCGCCCAGCATCTGCAGCAGAGTGGACTTTCCGCCGCCGGTGGGGCCCTGGATGACCAGGCGGCTTCCCTCAGGGATCTCCAGGTCGACTCCGTCGAGGGCGCGGACGGTCTCCTTGCCCTTGGTGTAGTGCTTCTGCACACCGCTCAAGCGGTACATGGTGGATGACTCCTCGTCAGAACCGGGGGAAGTGGGACTGCTCGGCTACTCGACGCGGCGCAGCGCGTCCGCCGGCCGGAGGCGGGAGGCGCGCCAGCCGCCGAAGCCGCCGGCGACCAGGCCGCCCGCGACGGCCAGGGCCACGGCGATGCCGATGGACGCGACGGTGACCGGCGCGGTCAGGTGGACGCTGACCTCCTGTGCCGCCTTCGCCGCCGCGCCGCCGAAGCCGCCGCCGGGACCGCCTCCCGGACCGGAGTTGGCGGTGGAGCTGCCCAGGGAGGCGCTCAGCGTCGGCGAGAAGGCGGTGATGGCAGCCGCGCCCGCCAGGCCCAGGGCGATCCCGAGCACGCCGCCGATCAGGCCGTTGACCAGGGCCTCGCCCATGACCTGGCCGATGACCCGCTTGCTGCGCCAGCCCAGCGCCTTGAGGGTGCCGAACTCGCGCACGCGCCGGTTGACGGCGGAGGAGGTCAGCAGCGAGGAGATCAGGAACGCCGCGGCCAGCACCGCGAGGGAGAGCCACTTGCCCAGGTTGGTCGCCAGGTCGGCGGCGGTGGACAGCGAGCCCGACACGGTGGACGCCAGGTCGGACGCCGTGGTCACCGTGGTGCCCGAAACCGCCTTCTGCACCTCGGACTTGACGGCCGCGATCTGCTGCGAGCCGGTGGCCTTGACGTAGACGGTGGTGAGCCTGTCCTTCTGGTCGGCCAGGGTCTGCGCCTTGGCCAGCGGGATGTAGAGGTTCGCGGTGGACGAGCCGCTGGACGCGGTGGCGATGCCGATGACCTTGAACTTCGAGCCGCTGATGGTGACCGTGCTGCCGACGCTCAGCTTCTTCGACTTGGCGTAGGACGCGTCGGCCACGGCCACCAGCGCGCTGCTCTGGGCGCTGGTGAAGTTCACACCGCTGGTGATCTTCAGGCTGCTGAGCGGACCCAGCGTCAGGTTGCCGGTGTCGACGCCCTGGATGGTGAAGGTGTTGAGGTTGAAGTCGGCCTGGCCCGACGGCGGAGTGCCGCCCTGACCGCCCTCCCCGCCGCTCGGCCGCCCGCCGGCGCCGGATGAGCCGGCGGCGCCGGAAGAGTTGGAGGACGTCCCGCCCTGGAGCTTGAAGCTGCCGTCGAACTTGAAGTCGTTCAGCAGCAGCGAGCCGACCGCAGCAGAGACGCCGTTCTGCCCGGCGATGGTGGCCAGTTGCGCGGAAGTGAGCGTCGCCGTGCCGGGGCTGACGGTGAGTCGGTCGGCGCTGCTGCTCTGGGTGCCGGAGCCCGAGCGCTTGATGCCGAACTGCTGCCCGCCGCCGCCCTGCCCCGCGGAAGCCTGCTTGGTGACGGTGATGTCGGTGCCGAGGCCGTAGAGCGAATGGAGCACCTGCGACTGGGCGTTCTTCATCCCCGCGGAGACGGAGGTCACCGTGAGGACGAGCCCGATACCGAGGGCGAGGCCCATCGAGACGACCAGAGCCGCCTTCCGGCGGCGGCGCAGTTCGCGCCTGAGGTAGGTGAAGAACATGGCCGGGACGCTAGGAAGCCCGGCTGATCAGCCGATGAGCCCCGGATGAGAGGGGAGTCAACGGGCCATATGACAGGAATGTGCGAACGGTCACGGCCCGGCAACGATGTGCGGCTGCCGGGCCCTGACCGTGGTTCAGCTGTGACCGGGGCTCAATTGTGCGTCAGCACCTTCCGCTCCCCCGCCGGGACCGCGACCGGCAGCGTGTTGCCCGGCGGCGGGAAGGGGCAGATGAAGTGCGCGGCGAAGGCGCACGGCGGCAGGTAGGCCCGGTTCAGGTCGAGCACGGTCGTGCCGTCGGCCGCCGGGGCCGGGAGGGTGGCGAAGCGGAACGGGAAGGCCCCGTCCTGCCCGCTGCCGGCGTCGCGGAAGACCGCCTGCAACGAGCCGTCCGCGTTTCGGCCCACATGGAGGGTGTGCTCGCCGCCGCCGGGCAGGGCGAAGGCGACCGTGCCGACCAGCTCCAGCCCGCGCTCCCTGCCGTCGGCGTTGGGGACCTGCACGGTCCGCGGCTGCCGGGTGCCCGTGTCGCCCTGGTAGGGCGTGAACCGGGCGGCCAACTCCCAGGCGGGGTCGTGCTCCCAGACGTCGATGCCGGCGAAGGCGGTCCGGGCGGGCGACGCCGGGTCGAAGACCCGGACCGCGTACTCGCCCTCACGCAGGATCAGCAGCAGCAGCCGGCCGCCGTGGGTGATCCGGGACGGCGTGGGCGCCGTGTCGGGACAGAGGCTGACCTTGCCGTCCAGCGCCTGGTTGTCGACCTCTAGGCCGTCGTGCCGGGCGGCGGTCAGGGTCACGCACGTGGCGCCCTGCCGCTCCCAGCGGCCGGGGACGCCGGGCACCCCGCCCTCGAGGTCGGACAGCCAGTAGGTGCCGGTCAGCGACAGCGGGCCGTGCGGCGCACGGGCCGCGACCACGCGGTTGTCGCGCCAGAGCTTCCAGGCGTCGGTGCTGGCGGTGCTGCTCATGGTCGGGTTGCCTCCGGTCGGTCGGTCGCGGGCCGCCCCAAGGGCAGGCCGCGCGGGTGGGTCGGCGGGTCGCCGGGCGGGCTGGACGCCGCGTCAGTCTCAAGGCCCCGGCGCGGCGGGATCTTCCCGGCTTCCGCCCACCGGCTGCGGAACAGCGGCGGGCGGATGCCGGGATGCCGAGGCCGGTGGCGGATCAGAGCACCTTGGACAGGAAGGCCCGGGTGCGCTCGTGCTGCGGCTGGTCGAGCACCTGCGCCGGTGGCCCCTGCTCGACGATCACTCCGCCGTCCATGAAGACGACGGTGTCCGCGACCTCGCGGGCGAAGCCGATCTCGTGCGTGACGACGATCATGGTAGTGCCGCCGCGGGCCAGGTCCTTGATCACGTCGAGCACCTCGCCCACCAGTTCCGGGTCGAGCGCGGAGGTGGGCTCGTCGAAGAGGAGCACCTTGGGTTCGAGGGCCAGGGCCCGGGCGATGGCGATGCGCTGCTGCTGGCCGCCGGAGAGCCGGCGCGGGTAGGCGTCGGCGCGGTCGGCCAGGCCGACCCGGTCCAGCAGCCGCCGGGCGCGTTCCACCGCCTCGGCGCGGGGCACGCCGAGTGCGGAGACGGGGGCCTCGACCAGGTTCTCCAGCACGGTCAGGTGCGGGAAGAGGTTGAAGTTCTGGAACACGAAGCCGATCCGGGTGCGCTGCCGGCGCACCTCGCGCTCCTTCAGTTCGTGCAGCCGGTCCCCGGACCGGCGGTAGCCGATCAGCTCGCCGTCGACGGCGACGTAGCCGGCGTCCACCTTCTCCAGGTGGTTGATGGTGCGCAGCAGCGTCGACTTGCCGCTGCCCGACGGGCCGAGGACGACGGTGACCTCGCCGGATCGGACCTCCAGGTCCACCCCGCGCAGCACCTCGGTCGGCCCGTAGCTCTTGTGCAGTCCGCGGACCAGCACCGTGCTCATCTCGGCTTCTCCCGTGGTCAGTTGGCGAGTTCGGGCGGGCTGATCCGGGACTGGGCGATGGCCGAGTCGGAGATGCCCCACTTGGCCAGCAGCTTCGCGTAGACGCCGTCCTTGATCAGATCGTTGACGGCCGCCTGGAAGGCCTTGGTCAGCGGCGAGCCCTTGGCGAAGGCGAAGCCGACGTCGAGGCGGTGGTACGCGCTCAGAAAGCTGATCTGCGGGTTCACCTTCGCCTGGTAGCGGATCCCGTTGATGGTCGACATCAGCACGTCGTACCGGCCCTGCTGCAGGCCGAGCAGGATGGAGGCGGTGTCCGAGCCGGCCTGCACGGTGTAGGGCTTCTTCCCGGCGGCGGTGCAGTCCTTGGCGTGGGCCGCCAGAGTGGCCTGGAAGGTGGTGCCGGCACCGGTGCCGATGGTCAGCCCGCACAGGTCGGTGATCGCCTTGACGGGCTTGATGCTGCTGCCGGCCTTGACCGCGAAACCCTGCCCGTCGTCGATGTAGGTGACGAAGTCGATGGTCTTCAGGCGCTCCGTGGTCACCCCGAAGTTGCCGGTGCCGACGTCGAACTTGCCGCTGCCGAGGGCGGGCAGGATGGTCTCGAATGCGGCCTGCTGCCGGTCGATGCGCAGCCCGAGCACCTTGCCGACGGCGTCGGCGATGTCGATGTCGAAGCCGGCGGGCTGGTTGCTGCCGGCCGGGATGTAGGCGGTGGGCGGGGCGCCGACGGCGCTGCCGACGGTCACCGCTCCCTTCTGCCGTACGGCGGCCGGGAGCAGCGCGACGGCGGCGGCGTCCTGCTGCACGCCGGAGACGACGTCCGTCCCGGCGGCGGGCAGCGCCGAGTCGGCGGACGTGGCCGCGGAGGTGCCGGAGCCGCAGGCCGTCAGCGCGAACAGGGGCGCGGCGGCGAGCAGGGCGAGGGAGGTACGACGGCGCATCAGTTGTCTCCAGCGGCAGGGGCGTCGGGCCGGGGGCCGAAGTCCACGCGCGGCAGCGGGCGGAAGTCGGCGGCGGTGAGCGGCGGTCGGGCGGGGAGGAGGTGCTTGGCGAAGGGCAGCGGACCGACGGTCTCCGGGTCCGCATCGAGGTCGAACAGGGGTGTGTAGCCGGTGCTCAGGTAGAGGCCGCGGGCCTCGGGCTGGCGTGGTCCCGTCGTCAGGTAGACCCGGGTGTAGCCGGCCGCGGCGGCCTCCCGCTCCAGCTCGGCGACCACCCGCCGAGCCAGACCGCGACGGCGGTGCGCGGCTGCGGTCCAGATCCGCTTGAGTTCGGCGGTCCGCGCGTCGTAACGGCGGTAGGCGCCGCCGGCGACGGGCACGCCCTGCTCGAGCAGCAGGAGCAGCAGGCCGCCGCGCGCGGGCTCGAACTCCTCGGCGGGATAGCGCTCCAGCTCGCTGCGGGCGCCCTCCGTGCGGGCGACGGCCGGATAGCGGGTGCTGTACTCGTACTCCAGCTCGCGCAGCAGGGGCTGCACGAGGGGATCGGCGAGGACGGTCCGCCGGGTCTCCAGGGTGTGTGCGGGCATGGCGACGAGAGCCCTCCGGTGGTGGGGCGTGCGGGCACGGTGACGCGGCACCGCCGTGAGGCGGCGCGGGAACAGGGCGCGATGACGGGACGTCAGCTCAACGGCTGAGAACGGTGGAGCGGCGACAGGGCTCGGCAGCGCGCGCCGGCTCTCGGTCCGCGTCGGGGAAGGACCCGCAGGACGGGGGCACCGAGGGAGGGATGGGCCGAGTGAGGCGGCCCGCTACCGAGGACTCAGCGGCAACACGCGGCGGACCACACCCGACCGAAGTCGATGTGGCCCCGGATGACCAGGAGCTGCTCGGTGTTCACGAAGCACAGTTGAGCAGTCATCCCACGATCCGTCAACAGCCGTCCCGAGGAACGGACCTGCGGGCACGCCGTCTTGACGCACGAGGATCGAAGCCGCGTACGATCAGGGTGCCGCGTTGAGGGACGCGGCGGACGCGATGACATCCCGCAGCACCGCAGACCGGGTCCACCCGGTCCAACCGGCCTGCTGCCCGCCGCTGTTCGTCATGCGTCCCCTCGGGAGCCCGCCGCCATGGCCACCGTCTCCACCCCTTCCGCTCTCCCCTCCTCCTCGCTGCCGCCCCCGGCGGACCCGTCCGTGCGGATCGTGCCGCGCCGCCACGCCGGGCGGACCGCCCTCGCCGTCGCGGCACTGCTCGCCGTGGCCGCCGCCGTCAACTCGCTGGCCCGCAACCGGGCGTTCCAGTGGGACGTGGTCGGCTCCTACGTCACCAGCGGCGCGGTCCTCGACGGCCTGTGGCTCACGCTCTGGCTGACCGCCGTGGTCACCGGCCTCGGCCTGCTGCTGGGCACGGTGCTGGCCGCCATGCGGCTGTCGCAGAACGCGGTGCTGCGCGGGCTGGCCTGGGGCTGGGTCTGGCTGTTCCGCTCGGTGCCGCCGCTGGTGCAGCTGATCTTCTGGTTCAACATCGGCGCGCTCTATCCGACGCTGAGCCTGGGCGTCCCGCTCGGGCCCGCCTTCTTCCACGTCAAGACGGTCAATCTGCTGGGCGGCGTGGCCACCGCCGTGATCGGCCTGACCCTCAACGAGTCCGCCTACGCGGCCGAGATCGTCCGCGGCGGCCTGCTCGCCGTGGAGCAGGGGCAGGTGGAGGCCGCGACGGCGCTGGGTCTGAGCCGGTGGCGCACCCTGCGCCGGATCGTGCTGCCGCAGGCCATGCGGGCGATCGTGCCCCCGGCCGGCAACCTGCTGATCGGGACGCTCAAGGGCACGGCGATCGTCAGCGTTCTGGCGGTACAGGACCTGCTCTACTCGGTGCAGATCATCTACCTGCGCACGTACCAGGTCATCCCGCTGCTGGTGGTGGCGACGCTCTGGTACCTGGTGGTCACCAGCGTGCTGACGGTCGCTCAGTTCTACGTGGAGCGCCACTTCGCCCGGGGGGCGTCGCGGGAGCTGCCGCCGACGCCGCTGCAGCGGGCGCGCAACGCGCTCGCCTCCGCCCGGGCCCGCGTGCGCCGGGCCACCGCCACCGACGCGCCCGTGGAGCTGTGATGTCCGAGTTCGTCCTGGTCGTGATCGGAGCCGGCCCGCGCGGCACCGGGCTGCTGGAGCGGATCGCCGCCAACGCTCACGAACTGCTGCCGCCCGACCGCGCGTTGACGATCCATCTGGTGGATCCGCACCCGCCCGGCGGCGGCCGGGTCTGGCGTCAGCGGCAGTCCGCGCTGCTGCGGATGAACTCGATGGCGGAGGACGTGACCATGTTCACCGACGAGCGGTCCACGCTCGCGGGTCCGGTCAGCCCCGGCCCCTCGCTGGCGGAGTGGGCGGCGTCCGCCCCGGAGGCCCGGCACCATCCCGACGACGCGGTCCGCGCCGAGCTGCGTACCCTCGCCCCGACCGACTTCCCGACCCGGCGCGCGCAGAGCGCGTACCTCGGCTGGGTGCACGACCGGGCCCGCGCCGAACTGCCGCCCTGGGTCACCGTGCACGAACACCTGGTCGCCGCCGTCGAGTTGGGTGAGTGGAACGGGCGGCAGACGGTGCGGCTGGCCGACCGCCGGGTGCTCCACGCCGACCTGGTCGTCCTCGCCCTCGGCCACCTGGACGCGGTCCCCGAGCCGGGGCAGGAGCGGCTCGCCGCCTTCGCCTCCCGCCACGGCCTGCGCTACCTGCCGCCCGACTACACCGCGGACAGCGACCTGTCCGTGCTCCGGCCGGGCGAGGACGTCGTGCTGCGCGGGTTCGGGCTGGCCTTCGTGGACGCGGTGGTGCTGCTGACCGAGGGCCGGGGCGGCCACTACACCGAGGCCGCGGACGGCGAGTTGGTCTACCACCCGTCCGGCCGGGAGCCCGTGCTGCACGTGGGCTCGCGGCGCGGCGTGCCGTACCACGCCAAGACCGGCTACCGGCTGCAGGGTCCGGTGCCGCCGCTGCCGAGGTTCTTCACGGCGGCGGCCGTGGACCGACTTCTGGACGGGGCACAGGAGTTGGACTTCCGCGCGGACGTCTGGCCGCTGCTGGCGAAGGAGATCGGCTGGGGCTACTACCACGAGCTGTTCCACGGCCATCCCGATCGCACGGCCCTGGACTGGGACACCTTCGCGGACGCCTACGCCCGGCTGGACTGGTACGGCGCGGGCATGGCCGCCCTCGTCGCGGCGGCGGTCCCGGCCCCCGAGGACCGGCTGGACTTCGAGGCCCTGGACCGCCCCCTGGCCGGCCGCTCCTTCGCCTCCGCGGCGGAGTTCACGGAGCAGCTGACCGCGTACGTCCGCGCCGACCTCGCCCGCCGCGGCGACCCGCAGTTCAGCGCGGACCTTGGGGCCTTCTACGCCCTGCTGTCCGTCTACACGCAGCTGCCCCGGCTCGCGGCGTCCGGAAGGCTGCGCCCGGACTCGCTGCGGCGGGACGTGGACGGGTGGTGGCAGGGCTTCTTCAGCTTCCTCGCCAGCGGCCCGCCTCCGTTCCGGCTGCGGGAGCTGCTGGCGCTGTCGCGGGCGGGGGTGCTGCGCTTCCTCGGCCCGGAGCTGAGGGTGAGCGCGGACGAGGAGAGCGGGCGTTTCGTCGCGTCATCGCCGGCGGTGGCGGGCCACGTCGTCGCCGCGACGGCGCTGGTCGAAGCCCGGCTGCCTCGGCCCACGCTGGCCAACACGGCCTCCCCGCTGCTGAGTTCGCTGCGCGACCGGGGCGAGGTGACGGAAGACCACGCGACCGGCCTGATCGCCGTCCGGCAGGACGACGGCGCCCTGCTCCTCCCCGACGGCACCGTACACCCGCAGCGGCTCGCCCTCGGAGCCCCCACCAACACCCGCGCGGTCGCAGCCTTCGCGCGTCCGCGCACCGACTCCCCGGCCTTCCGCCAGAACGACACCGTCGCCCGCGCCATCCTCCACCGCGCCGCCGCGCCGGTATCGGCGCAGCCCGTCACCGCCTCCCCCTCCCCCGCGGCCACGGTTTAGCCCCGTGCCCGGAAGCGTCCCCGCCCCCGTGCCGCCCCCGCGGGCTTCACCCGACCTCTCAGCGGCGCTGCGGTCCCGTCCGACCGCAGACCGGTGCGCGGCCGCCAAGCCATGACGCCAGCGATGCCCAGCCACGCCCACTGGGCCCGCAGGCCGCAGGCCCACGTGGCGTGGACCAGGGGCGGGGTGGTGGGTGATCATCGGCGGATGAAGGATCACGAGACCGAGGCCGTGCTGTTCGACTTCTCAGGGACGCTCTTCCGGATCGAGCCCGTCCTCGACTGGTACCGCGCCGAGGCGCCCGCCGGGCTGACGGAGGAGCAGCTCGCCGTCACCGCACGGGCGTTGGCGGAGGCGGGCGCGCAGCCGGGCGGGCCGCAGCCGCTCCTGCCGCCGCCGGGGTGGGAGACCCGCGACGACAGCGCGGAACTGCACCGCCGCCTCTACACCGCGCAGGCCCGCGCCGTCCTCGGCGACGACGACCTCGCCGACCGCCTCTACCGACGGCACCGGCAGCCCGCCGCCTGGCGGTCCTACCCGGACACCGCGGCCGTCCTCAAGCAACTGCGGGCGCGCGGCATCCCGGTCGCCCTCGTCAGCAACATCGGCTGGGACCCCCGCCCCGTCCTCGCCGCCCACGGAGTGGACGACCTCGTCGACGCCTACGTCCTCTCCTACCGCCTCGGGGTGTCGAAGCCCGAGCCGGAGATCTTCCGCGCCGCCTGCCGGGCAGTCGGCGCCGACCCCGCACGCACCCTCATGGTGGGGGACGACCTCACCGCGGACGGCGGGGCCCGGTCCCTCGGCTGTTCCTTCCTGCACGTGCGCGCCGACCGGGAGGAAGGGCTCCTCGAAGGGGTCCTCGCCCACGTGGGAGGATGAGTCCGAGGCGCAGCGCGGCGACGAGCAGGAGGACGGACATGGCCCGGCAGGCTCCCAGGACGGACCCGGCACAGGACAGTCCCCGGGTCGAGCCACCGCAGCACGCCGCGGCGGGCATCCCCGCCCTGCTGCACACGACGCAGATGGCCACCGCCCAGATGGGCACCGCCCGGGCGGTGCGCACCCTGCTCCAGCTGAACCAGCCGGACGGCTTCGACTGCCCCGGCTGCGCCTGGCCCGAGCCCGAGCAGACCCACACCGCGGAGTTCTGCGAGAACGGCGCCAAGGCCGTCGCCGAGGAGGCGACGCTGCGCACGGTGGGCCCCGAGTTCTTCGCCGAGCACCCGGTGGCCGAACTGGCCGGGCGGAGCGGCTACTGGCTCGGCCAGCAGGGCCGGCTGACCACGCCGATGCTGCTGGACGAGGACGCGACGCACTACCGCCCGGTCTCCTGGGAGCAGGCGCTGCAGCTGGTCGCGGACGAGCTCAAGGCGCTGGCGAGCCCGGACCAGGCCGCCTTCTACACCTCGGGCCGGACCAGCAACGAGGCCGCCTTCGTCTACCAGCTCTTCGCGCGCCGCCTGGGCACCAACAACCTGCCGGACTGCTCCAACATGTGCCACGAGTCGTCCGGTTCGGCGCTGACCGAGACGCTCGGCGTCGGCAAGGGCAGCGTCCACCTCAAGGACCTCTACCAGGCGGACCTGATCATCGTCGCCGGGCAGAACCCGGGCACCAACCACCCGAGGATGCTCTCCGCGCTGGAGCGGGCGAAGCGCGCCGGGGCGACCATCGTCAGCGTGAACCCCCTGCCGGAGGCGGGACTTGAGCGATTCAAGAACCCGCAGACGCCGAAGGGCCTGGTCGGCGGCGGCACGAAGCTGACGGACCAGTTCCTGCAGATCCGCCTCGGCGGCGACCTCGCCCTCTTCCGCGCGCTCAACCTGCTGCTGCTGGAGGCGGAGGAGAAGGAGCCGGGCACCGTCCTGGACCGGGACTTCATCGAGGAGCACTGCCTGGGCTTCGAGGAGTTCGCGGCCGAGGCCCGGGAGCGCACCTCCTGGGACGAGGTGGTGGCGGCGACCGGCCTCACCGAGACGGAGATCCGCGAGCTGGGCGGCCGGGTGCTGGCCAGCGAGAAGATCATCGTCTGCTGGGCGATGGGCCTGACCCAGCACCGGCACTCCGTGCCGACGATCCGCGAGGTCGTCAACTTCCTGCTGCTGCGCGGCAATGTGGGCCGCCCGGGCGCCGGGGTCTGCCCGGTGCGCGGACACAGCAACGTCCAGGGCGACCGCACCATGGGCATCTTCGAGCGGCCCTCGGACGCGTTCCTGGACGCCCTGGGCAAGGAGTTCCACTTCGAGCCGCCGCGCCACCACGGCCTGGACGTCGTGGACACCATCCGCGGCATGCGCGACGGCAAGGTCAAGGTCTTCTTCGCCATGGGCGGCAACTTCGTCGCGGCGACCCCGGACACCGAGGTGACCGAGGAGGCGATCCGCCGGACCCGGCTGACGGTCCACGTCTCCACCAAGTTGAACCGCAGTCATGTCGTCACCGGGGCCCGCGCGTTGATCCTCCCGACACTGGGCCGCACCGACAGCGACCGGCAGGCGACGGGACCGCAGCAGGTCACCGTCGAGGACTCGATGGGCATGGTGCACGCCTCCCGCGGCCGGCTGAAGCCGCCCGCGAAGGACCTGATGTCCGAGGTCGCCATCGTCTGCCGGCTCGCCCGGCTGACCCTGGGACCGCGGGACACCGTGCCGTGGGAGGACTTCGCCGCCTCCTACGCCACCATCCGCGCCCGGATCGCCCGGGTGATCCCCGGCTTCGACGACTACAACGAGAAGATCAAGGCCCCCGGCGGCTTCGCCCTTCCCCACGCCCCGCGCGACAAGCGGCAGTTCCCGACGGCGACGGGCAAGGCCAACTTCACGGTGAACACCCTGACCGCCCCCGAGGTCCCCGAGGGCCGACTGCTGCTGCAGACGCTGCGCTCGCACGACCAGTACAACACCACCGTCTACGGCCTGGACGACCGCTACCGCGGCATCCACGACGGCCGCCGGGTGGTGCTGCTGCACCCCGACGACATCGCCGCGCACGGGCTGACGGAGGGTCAGTACGTGGACCTGGTCGGCGAGTGGGACGACGGCGTCGAGCGCCGCGCGCCGCACTTCCGCGTCGTCGGCTACCCGACGGCCCGCGGCTGCGCGGCGGCGTACTACCCGGAGACCAACGTGCTGGTGCCGCTGGACAGCACCGCCGAGACCAGCAACACCCCGACCTCGAAGTCCGTGGTGGTCCGGCTGGAGCCGGACAGCGGCGCGTCCGGCTCAGCCGAGGGCTGAGCCCGACGGCGCGGGCGACGCGGAGCCGGACGCACTGCTGGAGTCGGACGGGGACGGCGAGGTCCGAACCGACGCGGACGGGCTGCCCGGGGCGGACGGCGAGGTCGACGGCGACGCGGAGGCCGAGCCGCTCGTGCTCGGGCTCGCCGACGGGCTCGTGCTCGGGCTGCCCGACGGCTTGCCGGTGGGCGAGGCGCTGGGCGAACCGCTCGGCTTGGTGGTCGGCTTCGGCGTGGGCGTCGTGGTGGGCTCCGCCGTCACCGGATCGGTGACCGGCACCGGGATCGGGTTGATCGGTTCCGGGCCCTGGGCGCCCTTCGGGATAGCCGGGGGCTGGTAGGAGCCGAGCGAGGGGCTGTCCGGGTCCGGCCGCACCGCGCCCAGGATCGGGTTCTGCGCGATCGGCGCCACGTCCACGAACGCGCCCGGGTGAGGGGCCTGGATGACCAGGCCGCCGCCGATGTAGAGGGCGACGTGGCTGGCGCCCTGGAAGTAGATGATCAGGTCGCCGGGCCGCAGCGCGTTGAGCGGCACCCGGGTCAGGTCGGCCCACTGCATCTCGCTGGTGCGCGGGATGGGCACCCCGGCGTGCAGCCAGGCCTGGGAGGTGAGGCCGGAGCAGTCGAAGGAGTCCGGGCCCTCGGCGCCCCACACGTAGGGCTTGCCGAGCTGGGCGAAGGCGTAGGCGACGGCCTTGGCCCCGGCGGCGGAGGGCCGCAGGTCGCCCTTGCCGAGCAGGCCGGAGGCGAGCAGCGCCGCCTGCGCCGCGTTGGCCTCCTTCTGCTCCAGCAGCGACAGCTCCTCCCGCTGAGCCCCCGTCAGACCGGTGACCAGCCCCTCGACCTGGGCCAGCTGCTTGTTGACCGCCGCGCGCTGCTTGGCCTCGGCCGCGACCAACGCGCTGACCTGCTGCTGCGCCGCCTGTGCGGCCCCGCGCGCGCCGACCAGGTCGGCCCGGTCCAGCTCGAGCTGGTGCACGTAGGCCGCCTGCGAGTGGGACGCCAGGGCGAGCAACTCGTCGGCGTGCAGCGCCTGGTGGGGATCGTGGGCGAAGAGCAGCTCGCCCAGCTTGGTCAGGTCCTCGGGGCCCTCGGCGTACTGGGCGGCGGCGAGCTGGCCGGCCACTTCGGTCCCGGTGTCCACCAGCGCCTGGGCCGCGGCGAGCTTGGTGTCGAGCTGTGCGACGTTGCTCTGCGCCTGGGTCAGCCGGGCCGCGAGGGCGTCGTACTTCTGAGTCTCCTGCTCGGCCTGCTGGTACAGCGTGTGCAGCTGGTCGAGGACCGGCTTGAGCGTCTGCTCGGCACTGGTCAGCGCGGCGGCGCTGGTGCCGGTGCCGGGAGCGGCCCACGCGGCGGTCCCGGCCGGGAGCACCCCGAGCGAGACGGCGGCGAGCAGCACCCCGCAGCGCAGAGCACCGCGCACCCACGGCCGCAGCCCGGTCCGGTCTCCGCCCCCCAAGAGCCTCACGCCTGCCGCCCCCTCACTACTCGTCAGTTCTGCGCCCGGGCGATCCTCCCACGATCGATCGCCGATGGGGAGAGGGGCCGCCCCGTTCCGGCCCGGTTCTCATCGGATCATCATCCGGTGTATGTGACGTATCCCTCAGCTGTCGCGGGAGTGAAGCGGACCGACCCTTGGGGGGACTGCCCTGTCTCGGCCGACTCTGTCCGCTTTGCTGTGATTGGGAGTTGCCGTCCACCGTGATTCGTCAGTCAGTTCACCTTCCGTTCACTCAAGGTGCCTACGGTCCCCAGCGACGATTCCGCTGAGACGATTGTTTGAGGCCCCAAGGGCATGGAACACATCACGTTCCTGGTGACCGCCGTCATCATCACGGCGCTCGCTTTCGACTTCACGAACGGCTTCCACGACACCGCGAACTCGATGGCCACCTCCATCGCGACCGGTGCGCTCCGTCCCAAGGTCGCGGTCGCCATCTCGGCCGTGCTGAACCTGGGCGGCGCCTTCCTTTCCGTGGCAGTGGCCAAGACGATCTCCGGCGGCATCGTCGACGAGAAGGCGGGCCTGAGCCCGTCCATCGTCTTCGCCGCGCTCATCGGGGCGATCGTCTGGAACCTGGTCACCTGGCTGCGCGGCATCCCGTCCAGTTCCTCGCACGCCCTCTACGGCGGCCTGATCGGCGCGACGATCGCGGCGGTGGGCACCAAGGGCGTCCACTTCGACGTGGTGATGACGAAGATCATCATTCCGGCGGTCGCCTCCCCGATCGTGGCCGGCATCGCCGCCTGGGGCGCCACCCGGCTCGCCTTCCTGCTGACCCGCCGCGCGGACGAGAAGACCTCCGCCAAGGGCTTCAAGATCGGCCAGATCGCCTCGGCCATGCTGGTCTCGGTCGCCCACGGCACCAACGACGCGCAGAAGACCATGGGCGTGATCACGCTGACCCTGGTCACCGCCGGCGCCGTCGCCCCGGGCTCGAACCCTCCGCTCTGGGTCATCCTCAGCTCCGGTCTGGCCATCGCGGCCGGCACGTACATCGGCGGCTGGCGGATCGTGCAGACCATGGGCAAGGGGATCACCACCATCTCCGCGCCGCAGGGCTTCACCGCGCAGACCTCCGCGGCCACCGTCATCCTCACCTCGTCGACGATGGGCTTCGGCCTGTCCACCACCCACGTCTGCTCCGGCGGCATCGTCGGCGCGGGCAAGGGCGCCCCGGCGGGCCAGGTGCACTGGTCCACGGCCCGCCGCATGGCCTACGCCTGGGGCTTGACCCTGCCCGCCGCGGCGGTCGTCGGCGGCCTGGGCGCGCTCCTGGCGGACCAGGGCACCTGGGGCGTCGTGCTGCTGGCACTGATCGGCGCGGGCGTCGCGTCCTGGATCTACGTCGTCTCCCGGCGGGCCCCGGTCACCGCGGAGACCCTGGACGCCACCGCAGCCCCGGTGGAGGCGGCCGCTCCGGCACCCACCACCACCCCGCCCGCCCCGGTCGCGGCCTGAGCCACCGTCAGGAGAGCTGAACCCTCATGGACATCAAGTGGGCCGCCCTGGCCTCCACGTTCGGCGTGAGCCTCGCCATCAGTCTGGCTGTCGTGGCCGTCTTCTCGCTGGGCATCGTCGCCCTCGGCCGGAAGGGCGGCGCGGCCGCGGTGCACGCGACCTGGACCGCCACCGCCTACCTCTGCTTCGCCGCGTGCGCGGCGGCCGTGGGCTACGGCCTGTACCTGATCGCCCACAAGTAGTCGCACCTCCTGGGGCGCGAGGAACTGCGCGAGAACACACCGCTCGGGGGGTCCGACCCTGACTGCAGGCCGGGACCTCCCCGAGTGGTGTGTTCTCGCGCTGGGGCACCTCCCGCCCGAAGGGTGGGGGATCCTCGCGCCCCCGGGGGGTGCAACTGATCGTCACATGGCCGGGTTCGCCTCCCGTTGCGGCTTCCGCATCGAGGAGGCCAGCAGCGTGAGCCCGACTCCCACCACCGCCCAGACGGTGAGCACCAGCCACGGGAACGTGGCCTTGGTGCCCTCGAAGTACGCGTAGGAGCGGTTCAGCGAAGTCCCCGCGCCGTTGGGGAGCCAGGGGCCGATCGCGCGCCAGAACGGCGGCATCATCGGGGGCGCGTACACCCCGCCTGCCGAGGGGTTGCCGAGAATCACGAAGAGCAGGACGGCCACCCCGATCCCGACCACCCCGAAGAAGCACTGCAGCGCCATCGTGAACGCGCCCACCGCGAACACCAGCAGGGCGCCGACCCCCCACAGGGCCAGCACCCCCGCCGGCAGGGCGTGGAGGATGGGGCCGACGACGATCGCGCCGCCGATGCCCGCCGCGATCGAGTAGAGCGCCAGCGTCCCCAGCCGGATCGCCGCCCGCTGGCGGTTGGCGGGGCGGGCGCCCGCGCTGATGCCGAGGATCGACGCCACCAGGTAGCCGCCCACGCACCAGCCGACCGCGAGGTAGAACGAGGTCAGCCCGCCCTGGTCCCCGGAGGAGACGGGCACCACATCCGTCGCGGCCGCTGTCCGGCCCTGCCGCGCCTCGACTGCGGCCACCATCTTCTCGATCGCCGTGGCCAGCGACGCGCTCGCCGCGGAGGCGACCAGCAGCCGGTCCTGAGTGCCCGTCAGCGCGGGCACGAACGCGCTGTACAGCTTTTGCTGCCTCATCTGCCGCACCGCGTCGGTCTCACTGGCGACCGGCCTGGCGTCCAGGGGACGGCCCGGCAGGGCGTTGAACGCGGCGACCGCCCGGCTCTGCACCGCCGCGGGGCCGACGACGCCGATGGAGGCCCGGTGCGGGGTGGGGTGGTGCAGTGCCCCCACGTAGCTGACGATGAACCCGAGTTGCAGCAGCAGCACCGCGACGACGAGCAGGCCGGCCCGCACGCTGACGGCATCCCGCAACTCGGCCCTGAACCCGCGCTGGCCCCTGGCTCCGGTCAGCCCACTGGCCATCTTCCATCCGTTTCTGCACGTCGTTCGACAAATAGCATGAAACGGACGGAATATAACATTCCCTCAGATCTGCCGACCGGGGCCACGCCGGTCGCCCCCGCGTCCGGGTGACGCCTGCCGCGCTCACCGGCCCTGGTCAGAGCGGGAACTCCGGCTCGCGCCGTTCCAGGAAGGCGGCCAGGCCCTCGCGGGCGTGCGGGGCCTCGCGGGCGAGGGCGAGCCAAGGGCCGACCGCGTCCGCGCCGCCGTCGATCACGGCCTTGGCCGCGCCCTGGGTCTGGCCCGAGCGGCGGGCCAGCGTCCGGGCCAGCTCCCGGCCGCGCTCCGGTGCCCCGGGCGTCACCTCCTCCACCAGGCCGAAGGCCAACGCCTGCGCTGCCGTCACCAGCTCACCGGAGAACAGCAGGTACTTGGCGCGTGCCGGGCCGAGCAGCCGGGACAGCCGCAGCGTCGAGGAGGCCGGGTAGACGATGCCCATGCGCGCGGGCGTCACCCCGAAGCGGGCATCCGGCGCGGCGATCCGCAGGTCGCACGCCGCCGCCAGCTGGCAGCCGCCGCCCACGCACGCGCCCTGGACGACGGCCAGCGTGGGCCGGGGGAACGCGGCCAGCGCCTCCTCCGCACGGACGTTGACGGAGTGGTACTCCGCCGCCGCGTCCGGGTCGGCGTAGACCTCGCGCAGTTCCTCGATGTCCGCGCCCGCGGAGAAGTGCCCGCCCTGGCCGCGCACCACCAGCACCCGCGCGTGACCCGCCAGCTCGGCGAGGAGCTTGGGCAGCTCGGCCCACATCGCACCGGTCAGCGCGTTGCGCCGCTCCGGCCGGTCGATCACCAGCTCCGCGACGCCGTCCGCGCCGACACTCGTCCTGAGCACTGCGACACCCCTCCGGTCCTCTCCCCGCGCGGGAGTTCGCGGCCAAGCCTAGAGTCGGCCTGGTGAGCCCCCTCGACCGCCGTCGCCTGCTGCTCGGCGGCGCCGGCGCCCTGCTCGCGGGGTGCTCGGCGTCGCCGCACCGTGCTGCCGTCGCACCGGTTACCGACACACCGTCAACCTCCGCGCCCGCCACGGCGAGCCGGGACACCGTCGCGGCGGACCTGCCCTTCGAGATCCGCTCCGGCCCGCGGACCAGGCCGCAACTGGCGCTCACCTTCCACGGCCAGGGCGACCCCCGGCTGGCCGACGCACTGCTCGCGGAGGCCGAGCGGGCGGACGCGCGAATCACCGTGCTGGCGGTCGGGACCTGGCTGCAGGAGTACCCGGCCCTGGCGAAGCGGATCCTGGACGGCGGCCACGAGCTGGGCAACCACACCCAGCACCACGTCGCCGTGTCCTCCCTCTCCCCCGACCGCCAGTACGCGGAGATCCGCGCCTGCGCGGACCAGTTGCGGAAGCTCACCGGCGGCATCGGCCGCTGGTTCCGCCCCTCGCAGGCGCAGGACTGCACCCCCTCGGTGGCCGCCGAGGCGCGCCGGGCGGGGTACACGCACTGCCTGAGCTACGACCTGGACTCCCTCGACTGGACCGACCCCGGCGCCGAGGCCGTCACCCGCACCGTGCTGGGCGGGGCGCGGGCAGGCTCGGTGGTCAGTCTGCACCTGGGGCACGCGGGCACCGTCGCCGCGCTGCCCGCCGTCCTCGACGGCCTGCGGCAGCGCGGGCTGCGCGCCGTCACGACCACGGAGCTGCTGAGCTGATGCGCCGACAGATGATGGGCCGACAGAACCGCCTTCTCCTGGCCGCCCTGGGCCTCGCCGCCCTGCTTCCGGTGACCGCCGCCTGCACGGCGGACCCGCCGTCGGCGAAGGCCGCCGTCAACCCGCCCGCGAGCAGCCCGGCGGGCACGGCCTCCACGCAGCAGGACCCGGCGACGGACGCCCGGCTGCCCGGCATGCCCGCCCCGCTCTCCCCGACCGACGTCTACGCCGCCGACCGCCCCGGCCAACTCTCCCCCGCCGTCCGCGGGTTCCCGTCCCGGGTGTACGTGCCGAACACCCTCTCCGACACGGTGACGGTGATCGACCCGGCGACCTACAAGGTGATCGGCACGATCAGCGTGGGCCACGAGCCGCAGCACGTCGTCCCGTCCTGGGACCTCAAGACGCTGTGGGTCAACAACGACCTGGGCAACAGCCTCACCCCGATCGACCCCGCCACCGGCAAGGCGGGGAAGCCGGTGCCCGTCCACGACCCGTACAACCTGTACTTCACGCCCAACGGCCGCTACGCGATCGTGATGGCCTCGAACGACCACGCGCTGGTCTTCCGGGACGCGCACACCATGAAGGTGGTCAAGTCGGTGCCCTCGCAGTGCGCCGGGGTGAACCACGCGGACTTCTCACCGGACGGGACGTACTTCATCGTCAGCTGCGAGTTCTCCGGGGACCTGCTCAAGGTGGACACGGAGAGGATGCAGGTCGTCGCCGAGCAGAAGATCCCCTTCAACGGCTCCATGCCGCAGGACGTGAAGCTCTCCCCGGACGGGAAGACCTGGTACGTCGCGGACATGATGGCCAACGGCGTGTGGACGCTCGACGGCGACACCTTCTCGGTGCCCAAGCTCCTGAAGACCGGAGCGGGCGCGCACGGCCTGTATGTCAGCCGGGACTCGAAGTACCTGTACATCTCCAACCGCGGCGAGGGCTCCATCTCGGTGCTCGACTTCGCCACCGGGAAGCTGGTCGCCAAGTGGCGCATCCCCGGCGGCGGCAGCCCGGACATGGGCGGCGTCTCGGCGGACGGCAAGGTGCTGTGGCTGTCCGGCCGCTACAACGCGGAGGTGTACGCCCTCTCCACGGCGGACGGGAAACTCCTCGCCCGCATCCCCGTCGGCGACGGCCCGCACGGACTGTGCGTCTACCCGCAGCCGGGCCGCTACTCCCTGGGGCACACGGGCGTCTTCCGCTGACGCCCGCGCCGGAATGACGGCACGTCAGAAGTCAGAAGGCGGCCGCACCGCCGCCCTCCATCTCCAGGCGAGCCGCCGCGATCTCCTCGGGGGAGATGGTCAGCGTCTGCGCCGGGTCCGGGGCGGGCTCCAGCTCCGCCCGCCCGGCACTGTCGCTGAGCTTGATCATCAGCGCCACCAGCAGCCAGTTGGCCACGGTGGACGAACCGCCCTGGGAGAGGAACGGCAGGGCCTTGCCGGTCTGCGGGATCAGGCCGATGACGCCGCCCGCGACGACGAAGACCTGGAGCACCAGGCCGGCCGCGAGGCCGGAGGCCAGCAGCTTGCCGAAGGGGTCGGGCAGCTTGATGGACGAGCGCATGCTGCGCTCGGCCAGCAGCAGGTAGAGCATCAGCACGGCCATCACGCCCGCGCTGCCCAGCTCCTCGCCGACGGTGGCCAGGATCCAGTCGCTGCGGCTGGCGAAGCCGATCAGCCAGGACTGCCCCTGGCCGAGGCCGACGCCGAACATGCCGCCGTGGGCGAAGGAGAAGAGGGACTGCGCCAGCTGCGGTGAGCTGCCGGTCGGCGGGTTGCCGTGCGCGTCCAGGGCGTAGGCGTGCATCGGGTCGAGCCAGTTCTGGATGCGGTACCCGACGCGGGTGACGAAGGTCGCCGCCGCCGCGGCTCCGGCAAGAGCCATCGCGACGCCGATGAGCAGCCATCCGGTGCGTTCGGTGGCCACGTACAGCATGATCACGAACGCGCCGAAGAAGATCAGCGAGGTGCCGAGGTCGGCCTCGAAGACCAGGACGACCAGGCTCACCGCCCAGATGACCAGCACCGGCCCGAGGTTGCGCCCCCGGGGCAGGCTGATGCCCATGACCTTCCGGCCGACGAGCGCGAGGGCGTCGCGGTTGGCCATCAGGTAGCTGGCGAAGAAGATCACGATCACGATCTTCGTGAACTCGCCCGGCTGGAAGGACAGCGGCCCGAGCCGGATCCAGCGGCGCGCGCCGTAGGTGTCGGCGCCGAAGAAGGCGGGCGCGATCAGGGTGATCAGACCGACGGCCATCAGCAGGTAGGTGTAGCGCTGCAGCACCCGGTGGTGCTTGATCCCGTACATCAGCCCGACGAAGACGAGGACCGCGATGCTCGTCCACATGACCTGGCCGGAGGCCATGACGGCGGCCTTCTGGCCGTAGAGCTTGAGGTAGCTGTCGTCGAGCCGGTGGATCAGGGTGAGCCCGAGCCCGGTGAGCAGCACGGTGATCGGCAGGATCAACGGGTCGGCGTAGGTGGCCCAGACGCGCACCGCGAGGTGCGCGACCAGCGCGAGTGCCCCGAGGCCGAGCACCTGCACCAGGAACCCGCTGGGCAGAACACCGTCGTGCAGGGCGAGCTCGACGCTGGCGTCCGCGAAGCCGCAGATGGCCACGGCGAAGAGGACCAGCGCCAGCTCCGTGTTGCGCCTGCGCTTCGCCTGCGGCGCGACCTCGCTCCGCGTGCCGCGTGCGCCCATGTATCGCACCCCACCCATCTCTGGCCGTCGTTCGAACCGTCGCATTCTCGCAGACCTCAACCATGCGGACGGCAGGGGCGCGGGGAACCGCGCGCTCAGCCCTCTACCACGTAGGGGTTGCGCGCGCAGTTCCCCGCGCCCCTGAGCAACGGGCAACTTACGCCGCGCGCACGGGCTGATCCTTCGTCAGGGACACGGCAGGCTCCAGGGCCAGCTCCAGCACCTGGCGGACGTCCGCCACCGGGTGGACCGTCAGCCGCTCCAGGACCTCGGCGGGGACGTCGTCCAGGTCCGGCTCGTTGCGGGACGGGATGAGGACCGTCGTGATCCCCGCCCGGTCCGCGGCCAGCAGCTTCTGCTTCACACCGCCGATCGGCAGCACCCGGCCGGTCAGCGAGACCTCACCGGTCATCGCCACGTCCGGGCGGACCTTCCGCCCGCTCAGCAGGGACGCCAGCGCCGTCGTCATCGTGACGCCCGCGCTGGGGCCGTCCTTCGGCACCGCGCCCGCGGGCACGTGCAGGTGGACCCCGCGCTCCCGCAGGTCGGTGACCGGCAACTCCAGTTCCGCGCCGTGCGACCGCAGGAAGGACAGCGCGATCTGCGCCGACTCCTTCATCACGTCGCCCAGCTGGCCGGTCAGCTGCAGGCCCGCGCCGCCCGTCTCCGGGTCGGCCAGCGAGGCCTCGACGAACAGCACGTCGCCGCCCGCTCCCGTGACCGCCAGGCCGGTGGCCACTCCGGGGACGGCCGTGCGCCGCTCCTCCGGCTCCTGCGCGTGCTCCGGGGTGAACCGGGGCCGACCGATCAGGCCGCGCAGGTCCTCGGCCGTCACCGTCCGGGGCAGCTCGGTCTGCCCGAGCTCCTGCTGCGCCGCGATTTTGCGCAGGATGCGCGCGACGAAGCGCTCCAGCGTCCGGACGCCCGCCTCGCGGGTGTACTCGGCCGCCAGCTTGCGCAGCGCGTCCTCGGCGAGGACGACCTCGTCGGGCGCGATGCCCGCCCGCTCCAGCTGACGGGGCAGCAGGTGGTCACGGGCGATGACGACCTTCTCGTCCTCGGTGTACCCGTCCAGCCGGACCAGGTCCATCCGGTCGAGCAGCGGCTCCGGGATCGCCTCCAGCACGTTGGCCGTGGCCAGGAAGACGACGTCGGACAGGTCGAGCTCGACCTCCAGGTAGTGGTCCCGGAAGGTGTGGTTCTGCGCCGGGTCCAGGACCTCCAGCAGCGCGGCCGCCGGGTCGCCCCGGTAGTCGGAGCCGACCTTGTCGATCTCGTCGAGCAGGACGACGGGGTTCATGCTGCCCGCCTCCTTGATCGCCCGGACGATGCGGCCGGGCAGCGCGCCGACATATGTGCGCCGGTGGCCCCGGATCTCCGCCTCGTCCCGCACGCCGCCGAGCGCCACGCGGACGAACGTCCGGCCCATCGCGCGGGCCACGGACTCGCCCAGCGAGGTCTTGCCCACACCGGGCGGACCGACCAGCGCCAGCACCGCGCCGCCGCGGCGGCCGCCGACCAGCCCCAGGCCCCGCTCGGCGCGGCGCTTGCGGACGGCCAGGTACTCGACGATGCGCTCCTTGACGTCGTCCAGCCCGAAGTGGTCCGCGTCCAGCACGGCACGGGCGCCGGCGATGTCGTAGGCGTCCTCGGTGCGCTCGTTCCACGGCAGTTCGAGGACGGTGTCCAGCCAGGTGCGGATCCAGCTGCCCTCGGGCGAGGCGTCGGAGGAGCGCTCCAGCTTGTCGACCTCCTTGAGGGCGGCCTCGCGCACCTTCTCGGGCAGGTCCGCGGCCTCGACTCGGGCGCGGTAGTCCTCCTCCTCGTCGGCCGGGTCGCCGTTGAGCTCCGCCAACTCCTTCTTCACGGCCTCCAGCTGACGGCGCAGCAGGAACTCCTTCTGCTGCTTCTCCATGCCCTCCTGGACGTCCTTGCGGATGGTCTCCTGCACGTCCTGCTCGGCGAGGTGCCCGCGGAGCAGTTCGAGGGCGTGCTTGAGGCGGGTGACCGGGTCCAGCTCCTCCAGCACCTCGACCTTCTGAGCCGCCGTCAGGAAGGGGGCGTAGCCGATGTTGTCGGCGAGTTCGGAGACGTCCTCGATCTGCTGGACGCGGTCGACGACCTGCCAGGCGTTCCGCTTCTGCAGCCACGTGGTGGTCAGCGCCTTGAACTCGCGGACCAGCTCGGCGACCTGCCCGGGGAGCGGGCTGGGCAGCTCGGTCTCCTCGACCGGTTCCGCCTCGACCCACAGGGCCGCCCCGGGGCCGGTCGTGCCCGCGCCGATGCGGACCCGGCGGACGCCCCGGACGAGGGCGGCGGGGTCGCCGTCCGCGAGCCGGCCCACCTGCTCGACGGTGGCCAGGACGCCGATGGCGCCGTAGGAGCCGTCGATGCGCGGGACCAGCAGGACGCGCGCCTTGCGCGCGTTCGCGACGGTCCGGATGCCCGGAGCACGGGCCCCACTCTCGCGCACCGCCGCCTGCGCGGCCTCGACCGCGGCGCGGACCTCCGCGTCCTGCAGGTCGAGCGGCACGACCATGCCAGGGAGCACCGCGTCGTCGTCGAGCGGCAGTACCGGCAGGGTCAGTGCGCCTGAAGCCAGAGCCATGATCTCTCCCTAGTCACAAGAGTTGAGTCATAGGCACTAAAGCTTCTGGCGTCCGCCGGTGTTCCCCAACCCCCGTTCGCCCTGAGCGGACGCGCTTTCGGGCCCCCGCCAGGGGCGCTGGGGGCACCTCCCGCCCGAAGGGTGGGGAGGAACCGCGCTGCCCACCCACCCACTCGGGTACGCCGATCCGTTCAGCGGGGACGGACCTCCCGGTCTGTTGCTCGCGCAGTTCCTCGCGCCCCCGGGGGCTGCGCCCCCAGGCTTCCTGCCACAATTGCGAGGCGTGAACGAGACACCGGTACTGCTGGAGCGGCGCGAGGGGCCGTACGGGGAGGTCGCGCTGCGGGCCCGGGGCGCGGACTTCGAGATCATCGCCAACGGCTGCTTCCTGATGGACACCTCCGACGGGCAGTCGGAGCGCGTCCTCGTCACCGCCGCGCTCGACGCCCTCGGCGACGGCGCGCACGGCGCCCACCTCCTGATCGGCGGGCTCGGCGTCGGCTTCTCCCTCGCCCAGGCCGCCGCCGACCCGCGCCCCGGGCGGATCTCCGTCGTCGAGCGGGAGGCGGCCGTCATCGCCTGGCACACCGAGGGCGACGCCCCACTCGCCCGCTTCGCCGAGGGGGCGCACCGCGATCCCCGCACCACGATCGTCCACGACGACCTGCTCGACCACCTTGCTTCGACCACGGAGCGTTACGACGCGCTCGCCCTGGACATCGACAACGGGCCCGACTGGACGGTCACACAGGGGAACGACGGGCTCTACTCCGAAGCGGGTCTGGACCGTATGGAGCGCGTACTGAACCCCGGGGGCGTGCTCGCCGTCTGGAGCGCTGCGCACTCCCCCGCCTTCGAGGCGCGGCTTAGATCCCGATTCGCCCGGATCGGGGTCGTTGAAGTTCCGGTGAAGGTCGAGCGCGGCGCACCTGATGTCGTGTACCTGGCTTCGCGACTCTGAGCTACGGAGGGTATGGTCTCTGCCCATGCCGACCCCCCGAAGGCTGGTTTGTCCCAGGACTGCCTGCCAGGAGGCCACCGCAGTCCGTACGCTGCGTGGTGAGCGACAGCTTGCTTGGGCGGGGGCACGGCCGAGCTGAAGAGCTCAGAGCTGAAGACCCGAGAAGTCAGTAGACGCGTAGGCCCTGGGGGCGGTGGCGTGACCGTGACGGATGTGCAGCAGCAGAGCGCGAATGGCGTGGGAAGCCAGCGCAGAGTCCTCGTCGTGGAGGACGAACCCACGATCGCCGAGTCCATCGCGGCCCGGCTCGGCGCGGAGGGCTTCCGGGTCGCCGTGTCCCACGACGGCCCCACCGCCGTGGACTGCTTCCAGACCTGGCAGCCCGACCTGGTCGTGCTCGACATCATGCTGCCGGGCTTCGACGGCCTGGAGGTCTGCCGCCGGATCCAGGCCCAGCGCCCGGTCCCGGTGCTGATGCTGACGGCCCGTGACGACGAGACGGACCTGCTGGTCGGCCTCGGCGTCGGCGCGGACGACTACATGACCAAGCCCTTCTCCATGCGCGAGCTGGCCGCCCGGGTCAACGTGCTGCTGCGCCGCGTCGAGCGCGCGCAGCTGGCCGCCCGCACCCCGGCCGGCGGCACGCTGCGCCTGGGCGAGTTGGAGATCGACCACGTGCAGCGCCGGGTCCGCGTCTCCGGCGGGGACGTCCACCTCACCCCCACCGAGTTCGACCTGCTGGCCTGCCTGGCCCAGCAGCCGCGTGCGGTGCTGACCCGGGAGCAGCTGCTCGCCGAGGTCTGGGATTGGACCGACGCCTCCGGCACCCGCACCGTGGACTCCCACGTCAAGGCGCTCCGCCGGAAGATCGGCGCGAACTGGATCCGCACCGTCCACGGCGTCGGCTACGCGCTGGAGTCCCCCACGCCATGACGGCCCGTCAACCGAGCCGGCTGCGCTCGGGCCTGCGCCTGCTGCGCTCGGTGAAGACCAAGCTCACCGTGCTGGTGATCGCCTCCGTCATCATCTCGACGCTGATGGTGCTGCTGGCGCTGAACTCCTCCACCCAGATCCGGGTGGTCCTGGTGTTCTCGGTGATCGCCTCGCTGCTGATCACCCAACTGCTCGCGCACGGCCTCACCGCCGGCCTGCGCGAGATGACCGAGGCCGCCCGGGCGATGGCCGCGGGCGACTACAGCCGCCGGGTCACCACGCGCTCCGCGGACGAGGTCGGGGAGCTGGCCGTCGCCTTCAACACCATGGCCGACGACCTCGCGGAGGCCGACCGCCGCCGCCGCGAGCTGATCGCCAACGTCTCGCACGAACTGCGCACACCCATCGCGGCCCTGCAGGGCGTGCTGGAGAACGTCGTCGACGGCGTGGTGAAGCCGGAGCCGGAGACCATGTCGGCGGCGCTGGAGCAGACCGAACGGCTCGGCCGCCTGGTCGCCCACCTGCTGGACCTCTCGAAACTCGCCGACGGCGCGGACGCGTTGGAGCTGCGCCGGTTCCAGGTGCTGCCGTTCCTGGAGGGCGTGCTGCGCGGCCTGACCGTGGACGGCTCCACCTCGGGCGGCGCCAGCAACCGCCGCACCGACGTGCGGCTCGGACTTGACGTCCCGTCAGCGCTCGAGGCCGTCGCCGATCCCGAGCGGCTGCACCAGGTGGTGGCGAACCTGGTCGACAACGCCTGCCGGCACAGCCCGCAGGACGGCACGGTGACCGTGCGCGCCCGTGCGGGCGAGGGCCCCGGAGGGCTGCTGCTGGAGGTCGCCGACCAGGGGCCGGGCATCCGCCCGGAGGACCGGGCCAAGGTCTTCGAGCGCTTCGGCCGGGGCAGCAGCGCGCCCACCGCCAAGGGCCCGGGATCGGACGGCGGCACCGGGCTCGGCCTGGCCATCGCCCGCTGGGCGGTCGAGCTGCACGGCGGGACGATCGGCGTCGCCGACTCGGCCGCCGGCGCCCTGATCCGGGTCGAGCTGCCCGGACGGAGCATGGTCGGCCGCCAGATCAGTACAGAATCGGGACATTTCCCGCAGCAGCGCGAAGCTTCCTCGCTGCTGCCCTAGTTTGTCCGGAAATCCTGTCCCGAACGGCCTCTCGTTATCCCCCATCATTCGCGGTTTCTAACGTCGAGATCCGGCCAATGTCGGGCGGGGAACTGTGATCTAGGCGACGCCGGGCCGACGGGACCTGCGCGGACGACCTGGACAGGCGTAGCCTTGCTTTCCGCTGTCCACCATTCACAAGGAAGCGGAAGAGGGCGGTTGCCGCCGTGTCGCCACAGTCCCATAACCCGAACAGCTCGACGTCCACGGAAGGACCCGGCGCCGGGTTCGGTCCGAACGAGTGGCTCGTCGACGAGATCTACCAGCAGTACCTCCAGGATCCGAACTCCGTGGATCGCGCCTGGTGGGACTTCTTCGCCGACTACAAGTCGGGTGCGTCCGCCGGAGTCGCGGCGACCGAGACCGCGCCGCCTGCCGCCGCACCCGCCGCCGTAGCCACGGCGACTCCCGCCGCCACCGCACCGGCCCCTGCGACAGCCCCCGCGGCCGCCCCTGCGGCGCCCGCCGTCGAGCCGCCGCTCACCCCCAAGCCGGCCGCTCCGCCCGCGCCCACCACGCGCCCTCAAGCCACCCCGGCCGACCAGGCCGAGGCCGTCTCCGTGAAGGACAGCACGCCCGTGACCGCGCCTGCCGAGGCCCCCGCCGGACCCGAACTCGTCGCTCTGAAGGGCCCCTCGGCCCGCATCGTGACGAACATGGACGCCTCGCTCGAGATGCCGACCGCGACCAGCGTCCGCGCCGTTCCGGCCAAGCTGCTGATCGACAACCGCATCGTCATCAACAACCACCTCAAGCGCGCCCGCGGCGGCAAGGTGTCCTTCACCCACATCATCGGCTACGCCATGGTGCAGGCGCTCAAGGCCCAGCCGGCGATGAACCACAGCTTCACCGAGAAGGACGGCAAGCCCTTCCTGGTCAAGCCGGACCACATCAACCTGGGCCTCGCGATCGACCTGACCAAGCCGAACGGCGACCGGCAGCTGGTCGTGGCCGCGATCAAGAAGGCCGAAACTCTCGACTTCTTCGGCTTCTGGCAGGCCTACGAGGACATCGTCCGCCGTGCCCGCACCAACAAGCTGACGGTGGACGACTTCTCCGGCGTCACCGCGTCGCTCACCAACCCGGGCGGTATCGGCACCGTCCACTCCGTGCCGCGGCTGATGCCGGGTCAGGGCACCATCCTCGGCGTCGGCGCGATGGAGTACCCGGCCGAGTTCCAGGGCACCTCCGAGGAGGCCCTGGCCGGCATGGGCATCTCCAAGGTGATGACGCTGACGTCCACCTACGACCACCGGATCATCCAGGGCGCCCAGTCCGGCGAGTTCCTGCGCACGATCCACCAGCTGCTGCTGGGTCAGAACGGCTTCTACGACGGCATCTTCGAGTCGCTGCGCATCCCCTACGAGCCGGTCCGCTGGGCGACCGACGTGGCGCGCACCCACGACAACGAGGTCAACAAGACCGCCCGCGTGATGGAGCTGATCCACTCCTACCGCGTGCGCGGCCACCTGATGGCCGACACCGACCCGCTCGAGTACAAGCAGCGCAAGCACCCCGACCTCGACGTCCAGGCGCACGAGCTGACGCTGTGGGACCTGGAGCGCGAGTTCGCGGTCGGCGGCTTCGCCGGCCACACCATGATGAAGCTGCGCGACATCCTCGGCGTGCTGCGCGACTCCTACTGCCGCACCGTCGGCATCGAGTACATGCACATCCAGGACCCGAAGCAGCGCCGCTGGATCCAGGCCCGGGTCGAGCGCGGCACCGAGCGGATGGACCGCGACGAGCAGCTGCGCATCCTGCGCCGGCTCAACGCCGCCGAGGCGTTCGAGACCTTCCTGCAGACCAAGTACGTCGGCCAGAAGCGCTTCTCGCTGGAGGGCGGCGAGTCCGTCATCCCGCTGCTGGACGCCGTCCTCGACTCGGCCGCCGAGGCCAAGCTCGACGAGGCCGTCATCGGCATGGCCCACCGCGGCCGCCTGAACGTGCTCGCGAACATCGTCGGCAAGAGCTACGCGCAGATCTTCCGCGAGTTCGAGGGCAACCTCGACCCGAAGTCCATGCACGGCTCCGGCGACGTCAAGTACCACCTGGGCTCCAAGGGCACCTTCACCGGCCTGGACGGCGAGACCCTCAAGGTCTCGCTGGCGGCCAACCCCTCGCACCTGGAGGCCGTGGACCCGGTCGTCGAGGGCATCGTCCGCGCCAAGCAGGACGTGCTCGACAAGGCCGGCGAGACCTTCGACGTGCTGCCCATCCAGATCCACGGCGACGCGGCCTTCGCGGGCCAGGGCGTGGTCGCGGAGACCCTCAACATGTCGCAGCTGCGCGGCTACCGCACCGGCGGCACCGTGCACGTGGTGATCAACAACCAGGTCGGCTTCACCGCCCCGCCGGCGGCCGCCCGGTCCACCACCTACGCGACCGACGTGGCCCGCATGATCGAGGCCCCGATCTTCCACGTGAACGGCGACGACCCGGAGGCCGTGGTCCGCGTGGCGCGGCTCGCCTTCGAGTTCCGCCAGGCGTTCCACAAGGACGTGGTCATCGACCTGATCTGCTACCGCCGCCGCGGGCACAACGAGGCCGACAACCCGAGCTTCACCAACCCGCTGATGTACAACCTGATCGACAAGAAGCGCTCGGTGCGCAAGCTCTACACCGAGGGCCTGATCGGTCGCGGCGACATCACGCTGGAGGAGGCGGAGCAGGCGCTCAAGGACTACCAGGACCAGCTGGAGAAGGTCTTCGCCGAGGTCCGCGAGGCCAACTCCGCTCCGGCGCCCGCGACTTCGGGCCGCCCGCAGGCGGACTTCCCGGTCAACGTGCAGACCGGCATCTCCCAGGAGATGGTCAAGCGGATCGCCGAGTCCCAGGTCGCGCTGCCCGACTGGCTCAACGTCCACCCGCGCCTGCTGCCGCAGCTGCAGCGCCGTGCGCAGATGGTCGAGGACGGCACCATCGACTGGGCCATGGGCGAGACCCTGGCCATCGGCTCGCTGCTGATGGAGGGCCACCCGGTCCGCCTGGCCGGCCAGGACAGCCGCCGCGGCACCTTCGGCCAGCGCCACGCCGTCCTGGTCGACTCCAAGACCGGCGAGGACTACACGCCGCTGCAGTACCTGACGCAGGACCAGGCCCGGTTCAACGTCTACGACTCGCTGCTGAGCGAGTACGCGGCGATGGGCTTCGAGTACGGCTACTCGCTGGAGCGCCAGAACGCGCTGGTCATGTGGGAGGCCCAGTTCGGCGACTTCGCCAACGGCGCCTCCACCATCACCGACGAGTTCATCTCCTCGGCCGAGACCAAGTGGGGCCAGAACTCCGGCGTCACGCTGCTGCTCCCGCACGGCTACGAGGGCCAGGGACCGGACCACTCCTCCGCCCGCATCGAGCGCTTCCTGCAGCTGTGCGCCGAGAACAACATGACGGTGGCGGTGCCCACGCTCCCGTCGAACTACTTCCACCTGCTCCGGTGGCAGGTGCACAACCCGCACCACAAGCCGCTCATCGTGTTCACCCCGAAGTCGATGCTGCGCCTCAAGGCCGCGACCTCGAAGACGGAGGAGTTCACCGCCGGCGGCTTCCGCCCGGTGATCGGCGACACGACGGTGGACCCGGCGAACGTCCGCAAGGTGGTGATCACCTCCGGCAAGTTCTACTACGACCTGGAGGCGGCGCGCTCCGAGCGCGGCATCACCGACACGGCCATCGTCCGCGTCGAGCGCCTCTACCCGCTGCCGGTGGCCGAGCTCCAGGAGGAGCTCAAGCGGTACGGCGGCAGCGTCCAGTACGTCTGGGCGCAGGAGGAGCCGGCCAACCAGGGCGCCTGGCCGTTCATCGCGCTCAACCTGGTCGACCACCTCGACGTGGTCATCGGCCAGTCCGCCGGCAACGCACGGCTGCGCCGCGTCGCCCGCCCGGCCTCCTCGGCCCCGGCGGTCGGCTCGGCCAAGGTGCACGCGGCCCAGCAGGCCGCGCTGGTGGACGAGGTCTTCAGCCTCTGACGCAGCGTCAACCCCCGGGCCCGGCCACGTCCTGCGTGGCCGGGCCCGGCCCGTTCAACGAATGGTCCGGAAAGGTCCGAACACCCGTGTACTTCACCGACCGTGGCATCGAGGAACTGCAGCACCGCAGGGGCGACGAGGAGGTCACCCTCGGCTGGCTGGCCGACCAGCTCCAGCACTTCGTGGACCTGAACCCGGAGTTCGAGGTGCCCGTCGAGCGCCTGGCCACCTGGCTCGCCCGACTGGACGACGAGGACGACGAGTAGGCGGCGGGCGCGCCCTGCGGCGGCGGGTCCTGCCCAGCTCCTTGACTTTCGCGACACGCGATATATCGTGAATAGCAGAAGACGCGATACACCGTGTCGTCCGTGAGCCGTGGAAATCGGGGAGACCGCCATGTCCGGAACCTGGACCGTCAGCACAGCCGAGAAGATCAGCATCGACGAGCCGGTGCGCAAGCTCAAGATCCGCATGCTCGCCGGGGCGGTCAACGTCGTCGCCGGCGAGGGCCCGGCCCGCCTGGAGATCTCGGAGATCGAGGGCCCGGCCGTCGAGGTCACCCTCGCCGACGGCGAACTCGTCGTCGGCTACCCCGACCTGGCCTGGAAGGAGTTCGGCTGGAAGTCGCTGTCCGGGCTGGTCGACAAGTGGCGCACGAAGCGCCGCGTGGTCGTCTCCGTGGTGGCCCCGCCCGAGGTGGACGTGGAGATCGGATCGGCCTCGGCCAACACCGTGGTCTCCGGCGTCCGCGGCCCGGTGAAGGTCAACACCGCCAGCGGCGACGTGACGCTGGTCCGGGTCTCCGGCCCGATCGAGACCAACACCGTCTCCGGCGCGGTCGAGACCCACGCGACCTCCGGCCCGCTCAAGGCGAACACCGTCTCCGGCGCCCTCACGGTCTTCGCCGGCGGGGGCGGCGCGGTCAAGGCCAACTCCGTCTCCGGCCCGATGACCGTGGACCTCGACCGCCCGCTCAGCGGGGACGTCGAACTCAACAACGTGTCGGGCGAGGTGGCCGTGCGCATCCCCGCCCCGACGGACACCCGGGTCCAGGCGGACACCACCAGCGGCGACGTCTCCAGCAGCTTCGACGAGCTGACGGTCGGCGGCATGTGGGGCGCCAAGCGGATCACCGGCACGCTGGGCAAGGGCACCAACCGACTGAAGATCACCACCGTCTCGGGCTCCGTCGCCGTGCTGCGCCGCCCGGCGGACGAGGAGCCGGGCGAGCCCGCGGCGATCGAGTTCAACAAGGAGGACCTGGCATGAGCCCCGTCTTCGCCCACGGGCGGCTGCGGCTGTACCTGCTGAAGCTGCTGGACGAGGCCCCGCGCCACGGCTACGAGGTCATCCGGCTGCTGGAGGAGCGCTTCCAGGGCCTCTACGCCCCCTCTGCCGGAACGGTCTACCCCCGCCTGGCCAAGCTGGAGCAGGAGGGGCTGGTCGCCCACACCGTCGAGGGCGGCCGCAAGGTCTACCGGATCACCGATGCCGGCCGCGCCGAACTCGCGGCCCGCAGCGGCGAGTTGGCGGAGCTGGAGGCCGAGATCCGCGACTCCGTCGCCCAGTTGGCCGACGCCATCCGCGAGGACGTCCGCGAGGGCGCCCAGGACCTCCGCGAGGAGATGCGCCGCGCCGCCCGGGAGTCCCGGCGCGGCACGTCCTCCTCGGCCCGCGAGCAGGTGCGCTCCGCGCGGGAGGAGGCGCGGCAGGCCAAGGAGCAGGCTCGCGCGGTGCGCGAGCAGGCCCGGGCGGAGGCCCAGCGGATCAAGGAGCAGATGCGGGCCCACGCGAAGGCGGGAGACTGGCCCTCCGGGCTCTCCGAGGGCCTGAGCGAACTGACCCGCACCCTCACCACCCTTGCGGACCCGTCCCGTTGGGCCCCGCCGTCGGCGGAGGCGCCGCCGGCTCAGGAGGACCTCCCGTCCTGGACGAAGGTGGACCCGCACGGGGATCCGCTCCGCGAGCTGAGCGGTCTGCTGGACCGCTTCCGCGACGAGGTCCGCGACGGCGCGAGGGACCGCGGCGTCACCCAGGCCACGGTCGAACGCGCCCGCGCCATCCTCGCCGAAGCCGCAGCGAGGCTCCGCCGGTAAGCCTCGGCAGGGGCGCGGGAGGTGCAGCCTCCGGGGGCGCGTGGCAGCAGACGTGCGCGGCTCCGC